>NZ_QKRU01000050.1:0-54439 GCF_003234055.1 Pseudomonas sp. 57B-090624 | reverse complement strand
GGCGGTGATGGCGCGGCGCTCGGCCAGGGACGGGTCGGCGAAGGCGCTGGTGCCGGCCAGCAGGCAGGCGGCGAGGAGGGAAACGGAAAAGAGGCGTTTGGCAGCCATGAAAGTAACTCCTGGGATCTGGACTCCAGCCACGACGGCGACTGGCAGGCGCGCGGCCAAGGCATCCCTGCCACGCGCGCGAACAGCCTAAACCGGCCGGTCAGGGAATTCCGCCGACCGCCGCAAGTTTCAGCCAGCCCGCCGGGGCAGCAGCGCCAGGTTGGCCGGCGCGCTGCGCTGGGCCAGGTAACGGGTGCAGCTCACCCGCAGGAAGGAGGCGAAGTTCACCACCTCGCCGCGGTAGTCCATGACCTCCTCGTAGAGCTTGGTGATCAGCTGATTGGTGGTCATGCCGTCCACCTCGGCGATCTCCCGCAGGATGTCCCAGAACTGGTTCTCCAGGCGCAGCGTGGTCACCACGCCGCGGATGCGCAGTGAGCGCGAGCGGGACTCGTAGAGGATCGGGTCGGCCTTTACATAGAGTTCGCACATGGGGCGGGTTCCTTTCTCGGGTGTGCCCTGAAAACCTGCAGGGGTGGATTCATTTGAACTTGGTAAACCACATCCTTGGGACGTCGTCATGAGCCATCGGCTCTGCCTATGACGACTCGACAGGATGAACCCGTGCCGTAGGGTGTGCCGTGCGCACCTCCGCTCGGTGCTTCCGGCGAGCTCCAGGTGCGCGCAGCACACCCTACGTCCGGAGTGAGCGACCGCTGCATGCTCCGCAGTCTTATGGTTCCCACGCTCAAAGAGCCAAAAGCAAAGCCAGGTTCCAAGAGCGTGGATGTTCACTCACCAAGCGGTGCTCAGCGGCGCCATTGTGCATCGAACGCCCACATGGCACCGCACCTTACGGGATGGCACTTCGTAGGATGGTGTAGAGCGAAGCGAACCCCATCAAACGGCGCCACAGGCGGCCCCGGGAATCCACTGATCCCCGGAACGCAGGCTCGCCCTTACAGGGTGATGCGGGTGCCCAGCACTTCGAGGAACTTCGCCAGCCAGGCCGGATGCGCCGGCCAGGCGGGGGCGGTGACCAGGTTGCCGTCGACGTGGGCCTGGTCCACGGGGATGTCCACGTACTCGCCACCGGCCAGGGTCACTTCCGGGCCGCAGGCCGGGTAGGCGCTGCAGGCGCGGCCCTTGAGCACGCCGGCGGCCGCCAGCAGCTGGGCGCCGTGGCAGACGGCGGCGATGGGTTTGCCCGCAGCGTCGAAGGCCTTCACCAGTTCGATGACCCGGGCGTTCAGGCGCAGGTACTCGGGGGCGCGGCCGCCGGGGACCAGCAGGGCGTCGTAGTCCTCGGCACGGACCTTGTCGAAGTCGAAGTTCAGCGCGAAGTTGTGGCCCGGCTTCTCGCTGTAGGTCTGGTCGCCTTCGAAGTCGTGAATGGCCGTGCGCACGCTCTGGCCGGCGCGCTTGTCCGGGCACACCGCATGCACGGTGTGACCGACCATCGACAGGGCCTGGAAGGGCACCATGGTTTCGTAGTCTTCGGCGTAGTCGCCGACCAGCATCAGGATCTTCTTCGCCGCCATGGCGGGTTCCTCCGTGTGGGGCCTTCGAGGATTCAAAGGGTAGACGAAGTATCCGCCCGCCCTCCCCGCGCCGGGTAACAGGCGGCTACTACAAGTCGTCCAGCGGCTCGCCGGCGGAACCGAAGCGCTGCAGCGCGTGCACTTCGCGGGTGGCGGCGATCTCGCTGGCGCCCAGCTCGGCGCCCACCAGTTGCAGCGGGCCGTCGCCCTGGGGCGGCAGCTCGGCATTCTGCGGCGGCGGGTTCAGCTCGTCGTAGCGCAGGTAGTAAGTGGCGCCGGCAGCGGCGTCGAGGGCGAAGCTGGTGATCTCGGTGAAGTCCAGCGGGCCGCCGGCGAAGAAGGTCCAGTAGCTGCCCAGCAGCGGGCGGCGCATCTCCAGGCGGTAGCTGGCGGTCTCGAACTCCAGGGGCAGGTAGCCGTTGCTCGGCAACGCGCCGATCAGCTCGCCATTGATGAACAGGCCCGGCGCCTCCAGCTCCTGGTCGGCCCAGTCGCTGCGCGGACGATAGAGGTAGACCAGGGCATGGTCGGCATCGCTTGGCGTGCGCGCGACGAAAGCCGGCCCGTCGGTGGCGCCGAAGAAGGCCCCGGGCGTGGAGCAGCCGGAAAGCAGCAGGGCGAGGAGCGACAGGGCGGGCAGCGGACGGCGCATGGGCGCATCTCTTGTTGTGGTCGTGCGCGGGAGATTAGCCGGCGCGGGCCCGGCCGACACCCGACAAAGGTTCGGCTAGCGGCGGCGGTCCAGCAGGTTGACGGCGAGGCGGTCGAGCCAGCCCCAGAGCCGCTGGTAGAAGCGCTTGATCAACGGTCGCGCATGCCAGGCCTCGAGGGTGATCTCGCGGCTGTCGTCGAAGTCGCGGCTCAGGCTGGCGGCCACCTCGGCGGTGAAGTGCCGGTCCAGCGCCTCCAGGTTGGCTTCCAGGTTGAAGCGCAGGTTCCAGTGGTCGAAGTTGCAGGAGCCGATGCTCACCCAGTCGTCCACCAGCACCATCTTCAGGTGCAAAAAGCGCGGCTGGTACTCGAAGATGCGCAGCCCGGCGCGCAACAGGCGCGGGTAATAGCGCTGGCCGGCGAAGCGCACCGGCGGGTGGTCGGTGTTGCGGCTGGTCAGCAGCAGGCGCACGTCGACACCCCGTCGCGCGGCCTTGAGCAGTGCGCGGCGAACCTTCCAGCTGGGCAGGAAATACGGCGTGGCCAGCCAAATGCGGGTCTTGGCGTTGCGGATGCTGCGCACCAGCGACTGCACGATGTCCCAGTGCTGGCGGGCGTCGGCGTAGGCCACCCGGCCCATGCCGATGCCGGCGGACGGCAGCGGCGGCAGGCGCTCCAGGCCCGGGGCCTCGTCGGGGCGCCAGGGCCGGCGATGCAGGTTGGCCAGCCACTGGTAGTCGAAGATCAGCTTCCAGTGCACCACCAGCGGCCCCTCGATGGCGACCATCGCCTCGTGCCAGCGGCTCTCGGGCTGCTCGGGCTCCCAGAACTCGTCGGTGGAGCCGGTGCCGCCCACGTAGGCGACGCGGTCGTCCACCACCAGCACCTTGCGGTGGTCGCGGTAGAAGTTGCGCACCCCGCGCCGCCAGCGCACCGGGTTGTAGAACTGCAGCTGCACGCCGGCCAGGACCATGCGCTGGCGCAGGGCGCTGCCGAGCTTCTTGCTGCCGAAGCCGTCGAACAGGCAACGCACCTTCACCCCGCGTTGCGCCGCCAGGCACAGCGCCTCGACCAGCGCCTCGCTGCAGCGCCCGTCTTCCACCAGGTAGAGCTCCAGGGATACGTGGTGCTCGGCCCGGGCGATGTCGGTGAGCATCGCGGGGAAGAAGCTCGGCCCGTCGATCAGCAGCTCGAAGCGGTTGCCGGACTTCCAGGGGAAGATGTGGCCCATCAGCGCGCGGTGAAGATCAGCACGGCACCCACCGGCACCGAGAGGCTGATGGAGGACAGCCCGGCCATCTCGCGCAGCATCCCGAGGGACTCGGTGAGGCCGAAGTCCTCCACCTGCAGCACCAGGGGCGCCAGGGTCACCACCTGGAATCGGCGGTCGTCCAGGCGCGTGGCCAGCAGCTCGGCCATGTACTCGTGCTCGCGGCCGTGCAGCTTCACCTTCAGCGGCAGGCGCAGCTCCAGCTGGGCACCGGGGGCCAGGTCGGTGATGGGGCGCAGGTCGAGCTGGGCGAAGACCTCGGCCTCGGGGTTGCGCTCGATCTCGAAGAACAGGTCGCGCAGGCGCTGGTCCCGCAGCGGGATGCCGGTGCTCACCGATTCCAGTTCGACGCGCAGGTGCGCCTTGCCGCTGTCGGCGATGGTGCCGTGCAGGGTGAGGAAGCGGTGGACCTCGGAGAGGTTGCCGCCCTTGGTGGAGATGAAGGAGAGGCGCGAGGACTCGTTGTCCAGGTACCAGTCGGCCTGCACCGGCAGCGCAAGGGCGCCGAGCAGGGCGGGAATGAGGGGGAATAGCTTGGCCATGCGGGCTCCTGTCGCACAATCGCGCCACCTTAAACCGGCAGTCGGTGCGCCTGCAAACCACAGGCACGGGGCGGCGAACGCTCATGGGGTCGGCGCCCGCCCCGCGAGGAGGGAGGCGGCCGGGAGGGTCCCGGCCAGCCGATCAGAAGCTATAGACGTAGTTCAGGTAAAGGCGTTCCGCATTGTGGGTGATGATGCCGGCAGGCCCCCGCGAGGGGGTGAAGCGGGTCACCCCGTCGGCGCGCCCCTTGGTGTGGAACTCGTTGTGCAGCCAGGCCAGGCTCAGGCCGTCGAGCAGGCCGGCGAAGCGGTATTGCAGCACGCCCTGGAATTCCCGACGGGAGAAGCCGTCATAGCCGGCGGCATGGTCGGAGAAGGCGTAGTGGCCGTCCAGGCGCAACCCCGGCAGGCCCAGCGCCGCGAAATCGGTGCCGGCCACCAGCTTGAACATCGCCTCGTCCTCGGCACCGAACAGGTAGAACAGCTTGGCGCTGCTGTTCCAGGTGCCGTGGTCCTGGCTGAAGAAGAAGCGGTCGAAGTCATCGCCCCGCACCTGGTTCCAGGTCATGCCCAGGTAGTGATGCGGCCAGCGCATGCGCGCGGAGAGGTCCAGGTAGCGCGCCCGGTGCGACGAGGTGGCGTCGTAGAGGCCCGGCACACCGCCGTAGTCGAACAGCCGCCCGGCATCCTGCTGGGCACCGAGGGTGGCGTAGAGATCGAGCAAGCGCGCCCCGCCCAGCGCGAGGCTGCGCTCGAGCTTCGCCGAGCCGACCCGCAGGTAGTCCTCCGACTCGCCGTATTCCAGCTTCAGCGTGCCGACGCCGGGCAGTTCCAGGCCCAGGGCGAACAGGTGCAAAGCGTCGATCTTCCGACCGCGGAAGTTGGTCAGGTCGTCCGCCCAGCCCGACTCGTTGCGCGCGCTGAAGCCCTCGATGCGGCTGTAGCGCAGCTCCAGGCCGGGACGGCGGAAATCCACGTCCGCCCCCAGGGTGGAGGGCGGCAGGACGCGGCTGAAGGGGTCGTCGTAGTACTGGGCGTAGCGCCGGCTCTTCTTGCCCAGCCCCAGTTGCAGCTCGCCCGGCTCGCCGGCCAGGCGCGCGCGCAGGTAGACCTCCACCGGCTTGGCGATGCCATGGGGGGATCGCACCGAATGGCCCGCTTCCAGGTTGCTGATGCTGGTGGCGTCGCGGCCCACGCGCAGGTCGTCGGCCAGCCCGTAGGCGTAGTCGAACCCCAGCACCTCGCGGTACCAGCCGGAGTTGAAGCCGAGCAGCGTGGCCTGCACCCATTCGTCCCGCACGGGGCCGACCTCGCCGCCGTTGCTCTCCTTCCAGTAGTACTGGCTGTAACGCACGGCGAGCTTGCTGTCTTCGAGGAAGGTGCCGCCCTGGCACAGGCCGGCGAGCGTGAGGCAGGCGAGACCCGCCAGGCCCTTTTCGAGCATGTTCATCTCATGTCCTTCTTGTTGTTCTGGATGAGGTGGATGCCGTCCGGACGGGCAGGCTCCATTGTCGATCCGGGACCGGGAAGGGCAATCGAATTGGGTTCCGCCCCACGGAACGGGGCGGAGGGGGCCTCAGCCGAGGCTGTGCTGCAGGTCGTCGACAGTGCCGGCGAGGTCGTCCAGGTGCCGCCGGCTGACACGCTCGACGCTGTCCTGATCCCTCGGCCAGTGCAGGGCCACACTGCCCACCAGGCGGCCCTGGCGGTGCACCGGCAGGGCCACCGCGCGGATCAGGAAAGGCAGGCGCACCGAGTATTCCCAGGAGCCTTCGATGCGCTCGCCGAAACCCTGGTCATGCGTCTGCCGATGGGCGAGCCGCAGCGTCTCGTCCGGCAGCGCGTGGCGCCTGGCGAGGCGTTGCAGCTCCTCGTCACCGAGGGTGGCAAGGCAGGCGCGCCCCATGGCGGAATCGGCGAGGCTGGCCTTCAGCCCCACCACCAGGCGATTGGTGGGGTAGCGCCGACGCAACACCTCGGGCACCGCGCTCTCCACCACGTGCAGGTCGTCCCCGTCGAAGAACGACAGGTCGGCCACCAGGCCGGTGCGCTCGGCCAATGCCCTGAGCAGGGGCGAGGCCCGTTCCACCAGGTGACGGGCGAAGCGCTGGTCCGGGTCGCCGAACAGGCGCTGGGCGCTGAGCCGGTAACGCCGATCGCACAGCCCCCGGTAGAGCCAGCCTTGGTCCAGCAGCGTATGCAGCAGCCGCGAGACGGTGGCCTTGGGCAGGCCGGTCAGGTAGTGCAGCTCCTCCAGCCCCAGCGAATCGTGTTCCCCCAGCAACTCGACGATGGCCAGGGCACGCTCCACCGAGCGCACGGTGCCGCTTTCTTCTCTGCTGCGCATTTGCGCCTCCCCCTCGCCAACCGAGGTCACGCCCGACTCCTGCACGCAACGGGCCCGCCTCGGCGGGCCCCGCTCTGGCCCCACCCTGCAGCGCCGGTGGGCAGCACTGCAACCCTCGGGCCCGCCGATCGCGGGCGCGGGGTCGCCACCCGCAGCCTGCGCAACGCGCGCGGCCAGGGCACGCTCGCAACGGCTCATTCGACCAGTCTCCGTGTGGCGTGGGCCAGCAGCCGGCGACGCTCGCGACGCTCCAGCGCGGCCGGGGCCCCTTCGCGCAGGTTCCAGGCCGCGACCAGCCCGATGCCGGCGGCGAACAGGACGTAATAGGACGGGGCGACCGGGTCGTCGGCCACCTGCGTCAGCCAGGTGACGATGAAGGGCGCGAAGCCGCCGAAGAGCATCACCCCCAGGTTGTTCGACAGCGCCAGGCCGGTGGAGCGCACCTCGGTGGGAAACTGCTCCGCGCCGGCGGTGGGGCCCGGACCGTAGAGGGTGCCGATGGCGGCGCACAGCAGCAGTTGCATCACCAGCAGGCGCTCCAGGCTGGGCGCCGCTGCCACCCAGGCGAACAGCGGGTAGACCAGCACGAAGAAGGCGAAGGTCCCCGCCAGCAGCACCGGCCGCCGGCCGTAGCGATCGGAGAGTGCGCCGGCGATGGGGATCACCAGGGTCATCAGCGCCACCGCCGCCATCTGCACCATGAACACCTGGTCCAGCGGCAGGCCGAGCTGCCTGTGGGCGAAGGTCGGCATGTTCACCAGCACCACGTAGAAGGCCACGGTGCCGCTGATGGTATTGCCCAGGGTCACCAGCACGGCGCGCCGGTTGTCCCGCAGCATCCGCCCCAGGCTGAGGTTATCCACAGCCTGGCGGGCGCGGCTTTCGAGGAAGGCCTCGGTCTCCTCCATGTTGCGGCGCATCCACAACCCCAACGGGCCGATCAGCAGGCCGACGACGAAGGGCAGGCGCCAACCCCAGCTGTCCAGCGCCTCGGGCGGGAGCGTGTGGGTCACCAGCGCGCCCATGCCGGAGCCGGCGAACACCGCCAGGCACTGGCCGAACAACTGCCAGGAGCCATAGAGGCCACGGCGGTGGGCCGGCGCGCATTCCACCAGGAAGGCCGTGGCGCTGGCGTACTCGCCGCCGGTGGCGAAGCCCTGGATCATCCGCGCGACCACGATCAGCAGCGGCGCACCCAGGCCGATGGCGGCGTAATCCGGGGCGAAGGCGATCAGGGCGATGGAGAAGGTCATCAGCAGGATGATCAGCTGCATCGCCGCCTTGCGTCCCTTGCGGTCGGCGTAGAGGCCCAGCAGCACGCCGCCGACCGGGCGCATGAAGAAGCCGACGCCGAAGGTGGCCAGGGCCATCAGCAGCGAGGCGTATTCGTTGTCGGAAGGGAAGAACAACCTGGCGATGATGCTCGCCAGGAAGCCGTAGACGATGAAGTCGTACCACTCCAGGGCGTTGCCGATGACGGCAGCGGTCACCTGGCGGCCGCGCGAGGCGCCGCGGGTTGGCGTGTGCATGGTGAGCCTCCGGGGGCTTAGGCGTGGGCGGCGGTCGCGCGGCTGGGCAGGTCGCTGCGGGCGGCCTGCAGCCAGGCCTCCGCCAGGGCGGCCCAATAGGCCGCGCCGCGCACGAGGATGTCGTCGTTGAAGTCGTAACCGGGGTTGTGGACCATCGGCCCCTCGCCGTTGCCGATCATCAGGTAGCTGCCGGGGCAGCGCTGCAGCATCCAGCCGAAGTCTTCACTGCCCATCAGCGTTTGCGCCTCCTGCACCGCGCCCTCCCCCAGCAGCCCGGTGGCCACGTCACGGGCGAAGGCGGTCTCGGCCACATGGTTGACCGTCACCGGGTAGGCCGGGCGGTGCTCGATGGCCACGCGGCAACCGTGGCTCGCGGCATGCCCACGGATGATGGCCGTGACCCGCTGCAGCTGCAGTTCACGCACCTGCGGGTCCAGTGCCCGCAGGCTCAGGCGCAGCAAGGCGGTCTGCGGGACGACGTTGGCCGCCTCCCCCGCCTGCAGCGCGCCCACGGTGACCACGGCGGCACGTTGCGCATCGATGTTGCGCGCCACCACCGTCTGCAACGCCATGACGATATCGGCGGCGGCCACCAGCGGGTCGATGCACAGGTGCGGCATGGAGCCGTGGCCGCCGACGCCTTCCAGGGTCACCTCCAGCAGGTCCTGCGAGGCCATCACCGGCCCGGCGCGGAAGGCCATGCGCCCCGCCTCCAGCCCCGGCATGTTGTGCATGGCGAACAGCGCATCGCAGGGGAAGCGTTCCAGCAGGCCGTCGGCGAGCATCGCCTCGGCGCCGCCCTGCCCTTCCTCGGCGGGCTGGAAGATCAGGTTGAGGGTGCCGTCGAAGCGCCCGGCCTCGGCCAGGTAGCGTGCGGCCCCCAGCAGCATCGCGGTGTGGCCGTCATGGCCGCAGGCGTGCATGCAGCCGGCGTGGCGGCTGCTGTGGGCGACCCCGGTGGCTTCGCTGATGGGCAGCGCATCCATGTCGGCGCGCAGCCCCAGCCGCCGCGAGCCATCGCCACGGCGCAGCACGCCGACCACGCCGGTGCGGCCGATGCCCCGGTGCACCTGGTAGCCCCAGCCCTCCAGGGCACGGGCCACCAGAGCGGCGGTGCGGGTTTCCTCGAAGCCCAGTTCGGGATGGGCGTGGATGTCCTGGCGCAGGCGGCGCAACGCGTCGTCGATGCCATCGAGCCAGGCAGGGATATGCGCGTAACGGGTCATTGTTGTTGTTCTCCTCGTCATGGCCGCCCGGGAAGGCGGCCCGGCGCCAGTCAAGCGCCACGGGGCGAGGAGGACAATCGAAGACGGTTCCACAGGGTGGAACAGGGCACTGCCGCCTGGCCGCACACAGCCGCTGCCCGCTATAAGAAATGCCTCGGTCCGTCTTCAGAGGAGATTCGCCATGGAACGATTCACCGGTGGTTGCCTGTGCGGCGCGGTGCGCGTCGTCGCCTCCGGGCGCCCGTATCGGGTCGGCCTGTGCCACTGCCTGGACTGCCGCAAGCACCACGGCGCGCTGTTCCACGCCTCGGCGATCTTCCCCGTGGATGCGGTGGCGATCGAGGGCGAGGTGGGGGAGTACGCCGGGCGCTGCTTCTGCCCCCGCTGCGGCTCCTCGGTATTCGGACGCAGCGGCGACGAGATCGAGGTGAACCTCGGCGCCCTGGACGCCCCCGACCAGTTGCAACCGACCTACGAGCTGTGGACGGTGCGCCGCGAAGCCTGGCTACCGCCCTTCCCCCTCGCCCGGCACTACGAGCGCGACCGCGACGAAAGCAGCCGTTTCGAGGCGTG
The DNA here is from genome assembly GCF_003234055.1 of Pseudomonas sp. 57B-090624. Classification (NCBI taxonomy): domain Bacteria; kingdom Pseudomonadati; phylum Pseudomonadota; class Gammaproteobacteria; order Pseudomonadales; family Pseudomonadaceae; genus Pseudomonas; species Pseudomonas sp. 57B-090624. Next base: position 44,712 of record NZ_QKRU01000050.1, on the reverse strand, counting down.
AAGCCAATGACACGGCCTGCGTGAGCGATCGTTACCTGAGAGGGCCTGCTCAGGAGCGTGCTTGCCAGGTCTCTCACGCCCCTGCCGCCTACGCATTGATGGGTTTCGCTTCGCTCTACCCATCCTACGAAATGGGCATGTCGCCGTCAGGGCAGGCTGTCCGCCTGCGGTAGCAGCTGGCAGCCCTGGCGCGGGCCGAGCCAGGCGGCGGTGGAGGTGGCGCCGAGGCCACGGGAGGTCACGCGCTTGGCGGCGGCATCATCGAGGAATGCGCTGGTGGGCACGTACTGCTTCACGTAGCCCACGCAATAGTCCGACGGGTTGTCCATGACGTAACGGCAGGAGCAGTACTCCTTGGCGGTGTAGGCGCTGATGATGCCGGGGAAGGCCCGGATGTGGACGCGGTTCTGCCAGGCGAGGCCGGCCAGCACCAGGAGCAGCAGGGCCAGGACGGCGAGGATCGGGTGGCGGCGGATCATGGCTGCACCTCCTGGGCGAAGGCGGCCTGGGCCAGTTTGAGGAACGTGTTGTGCTGGTAGCTGCCGTCGCGGTCATCGGCGTAGCGGACGATCACCAGTTTCTGCGCCGGCAGCACGTAGAGCGCCTGGCCCCAGTGGCCGAGGGCGGCGAAGGTGTCTTCGGGCGCGTCCGGCCAGGGCTTGGCGCTGCCGGCCACCACCGCGTTGAGCCACCAGTGCCCGCCGGGCACTGCATCGTCGGGGTGCTTGGGGTCGGTGCGGAATTCAGCGAAGGGCTTGCGGTTGAACGCCACCCATTCCCTGGGCAGCAGCTGGCGCTCGCCCCAGCGCCCGTCGCGCTGCATCAGCAGGCCGACGCGGGCGAGGTCACGGGCGCTCATGTAGGCGTAGGAGGAGCCGACGAAGGTGCCGGCGGCGTCGGTTTCCCACACCGCCGAGCGGATGCCCAGCGGGTCGAACAGCGCAGTCCAGGGGTAGTCCTTGTAGGCATCCCCGACCATGCCCCTGAGCGCGGCGGAGAGCACGTTGCTGTCGCCACTGGAGTAGCGGAAGCGCTTGCCGGGCACGGCATCCAGCGGGTGCGCGGCGGCGAAGGCGGCCATGTCGCCACGGCCACGGGTGTAGAGCATGGCCACCACCGAGGACTTCAGCGGCGCGTATTCGTAGTCTTCCTGCCAGGCGAGGCCCGAGGCCCAGTGCAGCAGGTGGTTCATCTGCACCGCAGCATGGCCGGCGAAGGCCGGGTAGTGGCGGGCGACCGGGTCGTCGAGCGTGAAGCGGCCTTCGCCATAGGCTACGCCCAGGGTGGCGGCGAGCAGGCTCTTGCTTACCGACCAGGTGAGGTGTGGCGTCTCGGCGCGGGTGGGGCCGGCATAGCGTTCGTAGATGAGTTCGCCATCGCGGATCACCACCACGGCATCGGTGCGCACGCCCTTGCGCTGGGCATCGTCACGGGCGGGGAAGGCATAGGCCTCGAAGGCGTCGAGGGCGGCGCCGGAGGGCCTGGCACCCTGTGCCCAGTCGGCACCGGGCCAGGTCTCGGCGTGGGCGAGCGTGGCGGCGCAGAAGCCGAGGGCCAGGCTCAGGGTTCGCAGCAGCGGGACGGGCATTGGTCAGCCTCTTGTTGTCAGCGGAGGCGGAACCGTAGCACGGGGAATATGACGCTAAAAAGCGCCGAACGTGCCGCTTGCGGGGACATTCGGCGCGAAAGGTCAGTGCTCAGCGGGGCAGCCGGTAATCGTCCGGGCCCATCAGGTCGAGGCCGCATTGCAGGTTCTCGATCCAGTAGAGGAAGGCACTGATCATCTCCTTGCCGACGAAGGGGCGGCCGTGCTGCGGCACGATCATCTCCACGTCCATCTCGCGGACCATGGCGGCCCACAGGCGACAGGCCTTGTTGCCGGCCATGTAGCGACGGTGGAAGCCCTCCATCTCCGGCACATGGTTGACGAAATCACGCACCGGGTTGGCGTCGTCGACCATGGATGCGCCCATGTCGCCGGAGAAGAGGATCTTGCTGATCGGGTCGTAGATCTGGAAGTTGCCCACCGAGTGCAGGAAGTGCGCCGGCACCGCCTTGAGGTTGCAACGCCCCAGCGGGATCGACTGGCCACGGTCGGGCAGCGCGATGATGCGGTCGTAGGTGGAGATGCCGTGGCTGATGGCCAGGTAGTTGGCCGTCAGGTGCGGCAGGAAGCGCGCCCAGAGCTTGGAGCAGATGACCTTGGCGCGGGTGTGCAGCAGCCACTTGTCCAGCGACGCGATGATGTCCGGGTCCTGGTGGGAGGCGAAGATGTAGGTCAGCTCCTGCAGCGGGATGTGCTTGGACAGCTCCAGCGACAGAGGGGTGTAGGTCAGGTCGCCGCCCGGGTCGAGCAGCAGGTATTGCTCATGATCGGTGATCAGGAACTGGTTGGACTGCACGCCATCACCACTGACCAGGTCGTCGAACATCAGGCATTGGTGGGCGCCGTTGTCGAACAGCACTATGGGTTCACGCCGCATGGAAACCTCGAATTGGTTGCGGCGGCCAGAATCGTGGTTGTGGATTTTTCCCGTACTGACCTGAATCAAGCGAACCCGGCGTCAAGGGCGAAAACGTCGCAGGGACGCGCGCCGTGTCGCGATGGGTGGGGGTGGATCGGGGCGCAGGGTGGAGGACGCTCTTTTCCTCCACCAGGCGAGGCCCGGCCGGGCCCCCGATGATGGGTTTCGCGTAGCGCTACCCATCCTACGAACCCGGCCCAACCTACGGAGCTCTGCAGTTCAGACCAGGCCGAGGCTGGCGCGGGCTTTTTCCAGGCGTTTGGCGCGGGGGCCGACGGCGAGGCTGAGCACGCCCTGGTCGCGCTGCCAGAGGCCGGCCCACTCCTGCGGGCCTTCGGCCAGCGCGGCTTCCAGCTCGGGGCGCAGGCCGTCGAACTGGGCGAACAGGCCGGCCAGCATCAGGTGCATCACCGGGCTGGTGGCGCACAGGCGCGAAACCTCGGCTGCGCTGCCCAGCAGCCCCAGCAGGCGCAGCTGCAGGGCTTCCGGCCAGCCGCTGTCACGGCCGATGCCGAGCAGCCAGCCACCGATGGCGGCGAGCACGTGCAGGTCCTCGATGCTGCGGAAGGGCTTCACGTAGGCATCCCAGCCATCGCCGGCCAGGCGCTCGCAATGGGCGCCGTCCAGGTGCAGGCGGGCGTGGGGGATATCCGGCATCAGCGGCAGCGACGGCAAGCGCTCGATGCGTACGCCCGGGTCGCCGTTGCGCACCACCACCAGGGCCAGGCGCGGCGGCTGGCCTTCGGCTTCCTCGCGGGCGGCCACCAGCAGCCAGTCGGCGGCGTCGGCGGCAGTGACGAAATCCTTGCGCCCGGACAGGCTCAGCCCGCTCAGGCGGGTCTGCATGTCCGCCGGGCGGGTGCTGCGGCTTTCGGTCACGCACAGGGCGCCGAGGCTCTGCGGTGCCGATGGCCAGAGCAGGCGCAGCGCGCCCTGGTAGCCCGCGAGGAAGGCCAGGCCCGGCGTCGCGGCGAGCCGCCCGCCGAGCACCGCCAGCTCGAAGGGCGAGGCTTCGCCCAGGCGCTCCAGCAGCGTGCCGTACCAGTCCTCCAGGGGGGCGGTGGGCAGGCGATCGTTGATATCCAGCAGGCGTTGCCAGGTCATGTCGGGCTCCTTGGGTCGCTGTCATTCAAGCATCACGGAAACGTCATGGTGGTGACACCGGGTCTCCCTAGCCTGACTTTGCACAACAAGATCGACCGGCTGCAACCGGGATCTAGCCGGCTAACGGAGGCTTCATTCATGACTCAGATCGCCATCACCCGCGACAACGCCGCCCGCGGCGAGAAAAGCCCACGCCGCCTGCAGGCCGAGCGCCTGACCGGCATCGCCGCGCTGCGTGAAGCCCAGGCCCTGCGCTACCAGGTGTTCAGCGCGGAGTTCGACGCCAAGCTCAAGGGCGCCGAGTTCGGCCTCGACATGGACGACTACGATCCGCATTGCATGCACATCGGCGTGCGCGACCTGGACAGCGACCGCCTGGTGGCCACCACCCGCCTGCTCGATCACCGCGCCGCCCACGACATCGGCCGCTTCTACAGCGAGGAGGAATTCCAGCTGGTAGGCCTGGGCGACCTGCAAGGCCCGGTGCTGGAGATCGGCCGCACCTGCGTCGACCCGGCCTACCGCAACGGCGGCACCATCGCCGTGCTCTGGAGCGAGCTGGCCGAGGTGCTCAACGAAGGCGGCTACCGCTACCTGATGGGCTGCGCCAGCATCCCCATGCAGGACGGCGGCATCCAGGCCCAGGCCATCATGCAGCGCCTGCGCGAGCGCTACCTGTGCACCGAACACCTGCGTGCCGAACCGCGCACCCCGCTGCCGGCACTGGAGTTGCCCGGCAACGTCATCGCCGAGATGCCGCCGCTGCTCAAGGCCTACATGCGCCTGGGCGCGAAGATCTGCGGCGAGCCCTGCTGGGACCAGGACTTCCAGGTCGCCGACGTGTTCATCCTGCTCAAGCGCGACGAGCTCTGCCCGCGCTACGCCCGCCACTTCAAGGCGGCGGTCTGAACGGAGGCACCGGCATGAGCAAGCTGCGCCTGTACCTGCGCATCGCCCGCCTGCTGGCGGTGGTCGGCCTCGGCCTGCTGCTGGCCTGCTGGGTCGGGATGCTGGAGCGCCTGTTCCGGGGCCGCGACCTGATGGTGCGGCGCCAGCGCCTGACCCGCTGGTTCCTCGCCCGCCTGAGCGCTGCCCTGCCCTTTCGCGTGAAGGTGACGGGGGCCGTACCGCGCCAGCCGATGCTATGGGTGTCCAACCACGTGTCCTGGACCGATATCCCGCTGCTGGGCATGCTCGCGCCGCTGTCGTTCCTGTCCAAGGCCGAAGTCCGTGCCTGGCCGGTCGCCGGCTGGCTGGCGCACAAGGCCGGGACGCTGTTCATCCGCCGTGGCGCGGGCGACAGCAACCTGGTGGGCCAGCAACTCGCCCGCCACCTGGGGCTGGGCCGCCAGCTGGCGATCTTCCCCGAAGGCACCACCACCGACGGCAGCCTGCTGCGCACCTTCCACAGCCGCCTGCTGACCAGCGCCTGCGAAACCGGCGTGCCGGTGCAACCGGTGGCGATCCGTTACCTGCGCGACGGCCAGCGTGACGGGATAGCACCCTTCATCGGCGACGACGATCTGCTCTCGCACCTGCTGCGCCTGCTGGGCAGCGAGGTGGCCGAGGTGGAGATCCACCTGCTGCCGCCCATCCCCACGCTCGACCAGAGCCGCACGGTGGTCAGCCGCCAGGCCCATGACGCGATCCGTACGCGGCTGTTCGGCGAGGAAGCCGCCGAGGAGCTGGCGGCCTGAACCTCAGTCCCGCCCCGGCGGGACCGCGAGGATGTCGCACTCGAATTCGCGCAGCGCCGCATCGGCGACGCTGCCGATCAGCACTCGCTTGATCCCGCCCATGCCCCGGGTGCCCAGCACCAGCAGGTCCGGTGGCGAGTCGGCCATGACCCGGCGCAGGACGGTCATCGGCAACCCTTCTTCCACCCGTTGCTCCCCCACCACGCCCAGCAGGCCCTGCTCTTCGAGGAAGCCGGCCAGGTTGAGCCGCGCATTGCGCTCTTCGCTGGAGAGGTGATCGTCGAGCATCGGGGTGGTGATGCCGGCGTTCATCAGCATCACCTTGGCGAAGGGCTCGAAGGCGTGCACCGCCCGGCAACGCGCGCCATCCATCAGCCCCAGCGCCTTGGCCGCCCGCACGGCACGGGCCGAGGTGGGCGAGAGGTCGAGGGCCAGCACCAGGTCACGGTAGGAGGACTCGGGCTCGCGGTTGACCACCAGCACCGGTTTCTCGCAGGTGCGCACCACGCGCTCGAGGGTGGTGCCGACGAAGACGTCGCGCAGGGCGTTGCGCCGGTGAACCCCCATCACCAGCAGGTCGATGTCGCCCCAGCGCGCGCATTCGGCGATGCGCGGCGCCGGGTCGCCGGCCTCCACCCAAATTTCCGGGGCGCGGCCGGCCCGTTCGGTGAATTCGCCGAGGCGCGCCTGGAGGTCGCGGCGGATCTGCTCGACCTCCAGCTCGACGCGCAGCTGCGGCTGGTCGCTGTCGACCACGTGAAGGATGAACCAGGGGCAATCGAACTGCCGCACCAGGCTTGCGGCGCGCAGCAGGGCGCGCTCGGAGCGCGAGGACAGGTCGGTCGCCAGCAGCAGGGATTTCATGGGGCACCTCCGTAACCCGTTAGCTACGGATATTGCACGCCGCTACGGGGCTATGGCGCTTGATGCAGGTCAAGCGCGGCGGGATGCCGCGGAGGCGAAGCCCTGCAGTTCGGGGTAGAAGCGACGGAAGGTATCGCTGAGCGGCTCGTACAGCCGCTCGATCTCCGCGAAGGCGCCGTCCAGCAGGCCGGGACGGGAGAAGCGCCGCGACATGCCGAGCAGCACCTGCTCGATGATCGCGAAGTCGCGGTAGCTGCCGAGCCAGTCCTGCGCGGCCATGCGCGGGGCGATGAAGGCCAGCCGCTCGGGCAGCGCCGGCTCCTCGGCCAGCACCCGGTAGACCTGGCCGGTGAAGGCCGGTAGCGGCACCTCGGCATAGCGCTGCCAGTCACGCGCCAGGCAGTGGTCGAAGAACAGGTCGAGCAGGATGCTGGCGACGCGGCGGCGCTCGGCCGGGAACAGCGCCCTGGCCTCGGCGGTCAGCGGGTGGGCATCGGTGAACACGTCGATGCGCCGATGCAGGCGGATGCCGGCCTCGATGTCCGCCGGCCAGCGCCCGTCCAGCGGCCCCTTGACGAAGTCGCCGTAGAGGCTGCCGAGCAGTTGGGCGGGCTGGTCGCCGCCGAGGTGCAGGTGGGCGAGGTAATTCATCGGCCAAGCTTACGCCCATGGCCGGGGGCGCTTCCATCAGCCGGCGTGATGAAGACTATCGGCACAAACGATCCCGTATCGCCTGGAGCCGATATATAGTTCGTCCATTCCCGATATGGCTTCACCCGGACCACTCGAATGACCACGCCCATCGACATCGACGAAATCATCAAGGCCCTCGCCCACCCGGTGCGGCGCGAGATGCTGCAGTGGCTGAAAGACCCGCACAAGCACTTCGTCGAGCAGGACCACCCGTTCGAGATCGGCGTCTGCGCCGGCAAGTTCGACCAGCGCACGGGGCTGTCGCAATCCACCGTCTCGGTGCACCTGGCGACCCTGCAGCGTGCCGGGCTGGTCACCAGCCGCAAGGTGGGGCAGTGGAACTTCTTCAAAAGAAATGAAGCCGTAATCAGTGAATTTCTTCGCCAGATGAGCGACGAGCTCTAGGCCTTCATACCTGCCACAACCCTCAACTCTCCAGGAGCAGGCCAATGCCGACTTCGCTTCTCGTCCTCGCTTTGTCCGCGTTTGCCATCGGCACCACGGAGTTCGTGATCATGGGGCTGCTGCCCGATGTGGCCGCCGACCTCGGCGTGTCGATTCCCGGTGCCGGCTGGCTGGTCACCGGCTACGCCCTGGGCGTGGCCGTGGGCGCCCCGTTCATGGCCATGGCCACGGCCCGCTTCCCACGCAAGGCCGCGCTGCTGGCGCTGATGGGCATCTTCATCCTCGGCAACCTGCTGTGCGCGGTGGCCGCCAACTACGAACTGCTGATGCTGGCGCGGGTGATCACCGCCCTCTGCCACGGTGCCTTCTTCGGCATCGGTTCGGTGGTCGCCGCCAGCCTGGTGCCGGAGAACCGCAAGGCCTCGGCCGTGGCGCTGATGTTCACCGGCCTGACCCTGGCCAACGTGCTCGGCGTGCCCCTGGGTACCGCGCTGGGCCAGGCCGCCGGCTGGCGCTCGACCTTCTGGGCCGTGACCCTGATCGGCGTCGCCGCACTGATCGGCCTGTGGCGCGTGCTGCCCAACCGGCATGACGAAGAGAAGGCCGACATGCGCAGTGAACTGGCCGCGCTCAACGGCGCGGGGCTGTGGCTGGCGCTGTCGACCACCGTGCTGTTCTCCGCTGCGGTGTTCTGCATCTTCACCTACGTGGCGCCGCTGCTGGGCGAGGTCACCGGCGTCTCGCCCCGGGGCGTGACCCTGAGCCTGCTGCTGATCGGCCTGGGCCTGACCCTGGGCAATGTCATCGGCGGCCGCCTGGCCGACTGGAAGCTGGCGCAGACCCTGATGGGCGTGTTCGCCGCCCTGGCCGTCGCCTCCACGGCGCTGAGCTGGACCAGCGTGGCGCTGATTCCCACCGAGATCACCCTGTTCCTCTGGGCCACGGCCGCCTTCGCCGCCGTGCCCGCCCTGCAAGTCAACGTGGTGGCCTTCGGCGCTGGTGCGCCGAACCTGGTCTCCACCCTCAACATCGGCGCCTTCAACGTGGGCAACGCCCTCGGCGCCTGGGTCGGCGGCCTGGTCATCGACCAGGGCCTGGGCCTGACCCGTGTCCCACTGGCCGCAGCCGTGCTGGCGATCCTCGCCCTGGTCGCGACCGTCCTGACCTTCAGTCAACGCAAACCCGAGCTGGAAACCGCTCTCGACTAATCCGAGGTGTATCCCATGGCAACGCTTTTCGATCCCATCAAGATCGGCGAACTGGAACTCGCCAACCGCATCATCATGGCCCCGCTGACCCGCTGCCGCGCCGACGAGGGCCGTGTGCCCAACGCGCTGATGGCCGAGTACTACACCCAGCGCGCGTCCGCCGGCCTGATCATCAGCGAGGCCACCTCCGTGACCCCGCTGGGCGTCGGCTACCCCGACACCCCCGGCATCTGGAGCGACGAGCAGGTCAAGGGCTGGAGCAACATCACCAAGGCGGTGCACGCCAACGGCGGCAAGATCGTCCTGCAGCTGTGGCACGTGGGCCGCATCTCCGACCCCAGCTACCTGGGCGGCGAAACCCCGGTCGCACCCAGCGCCATCGCCGCCAAGGGCCACGTCAGCCTGCTGCGCCCGCTGCGTGACTACCCGGTGCCCCGTGCCCTGGAAACCGAAGAGATCGGCGACATCATCGAGGCCTACCGCGTGGGCGCCGAGAACGCCCAGGCCGCCGGCTTCGACGGCGTGGAGCTGCATGCCGCCAACGGTTACCTGATCGACCAGTTCCTGCAGGACAGCACCAACAAGCGCACCGACCTCTACGGTGGCTCCCTGGAGAACCGCGCACGCCTGCTGCTGGAGGTGACCGACGCGCTGATCAAGGTGTGGGGCGCCGGCCGCGTGGGCGTGCACCTGGCGCCGCGCGCCGACTCCCACGACATGGGCGACTCCAACCGCGCCGAGACCTTCGGCTACGTCGCCCGTGAGCTGGGCAAGCGAGGCGTGGCCTTCATCTGCGCCCGCGAGAAGGCCGCCGACGACAGCCTGACCCCGAGCCTGAAGGAAGCCTTCGGCGGCGTGTTCATCGCCAACGAACGCTTCACCAAGGAACAGGCCAACGCCTGGCTGGCCGAAGGCAAGGCCGACGCCGTGGCCTTCGGCATCCCCTTCATCGCCAACCCCGACCTGCCGGCACGCCTGGCCCAGGACGCACCGCTGAACGAGCCGCACCCGGAAACCTTCTACGGCAAGGGCCCGGTCGGCTACATCGACTACCCGCGCCTGTAAGCGGCAACGCTGGCGATACAGCAAAGCCCCGGCCCGCAAGGCCGGGGCTTTTTCGTGGCTGTGGATAAGTGCGGGCAACGGAAGCGCCGCCGGCCAACACGCGGCCGTAGGATGGCGTAGAGCGCAGCGAAACCCATCACTATTGTGCCGGTGACAACGGAGCGCGATTGCATGCAGAACGGGCGAATGAATTCGCCCCAACAGGGTGCCCCCGGCAACATCGCGATCCGTCCGGGCATGAAAAAGCCCCGGTCCTTGCGGAGCGGGGCTTTTCATGGCGGCAGCGTCAGCGGGCGTTGATCTGCTGCTGCAGGTTCTGCACCTGGCTCTGCAGGGTGCTGATGTTGCGGGTCATCTGCGCGCGGAAGGCGTCGAACTCGGCGGTGTTGCCGCCCACGTTCTGGGCCGGTGCCGGGCGGTTGTCCAGTTCGCTGCGCAGCACCAGCAGGTCCTGTTCCAGGCTCTTGATCGCCTGGTTCGGGTTGCCCTGCTTCTTCAGCGCGTCGAGTTCAGCGGAGAGGGCCTTCAGGCGCTCGTCGACCCTGGACGAATCGCCCTGGGCGGCCTTGAGCTTGCCCTGCTCGTCCGCCAGGCCCTTGATGCGGCCGTCGAGCTGGCCGGCGGTGCCTTCCTGGGCCTTGAGGTCGGCGGCGATCTGGTCGACACGCTTGCCCTGGCCGCCGATCTGGGTGTTGAGGCTCTGCTGCTGCTTGACCAGTTCGGCGACCTTGGCCTGCAGCTGCTTGAGCTCGAGCTTCAGCGACTCGCTGCCGCTGGTGACGTTGGATTCGGTGGCGACCACCTTGCCGCTGATGTCCTGGATGCGACCGGCGGCTTCCTCGCTGATGCGGGCGAAGCTCTCCTGGGTGGCGACCAGTTGCTGCTCCATCAGCGAGATCTGCTGGAAGCTCCACCAGCCGAGGCCGCAGAAGGCGATCAGCAGCGCGCCGATCAACGCCCACAGCGGACCGGTGCTGGGCACCTTGACCGCCGCTGCATGGCCGTGGCCCGCATGGCCGGGCTGGGCATGGGCGGCGTGGCCAGGGTGGCCGTACACGTCGCGATCCCGGGAATCGGTGGTCAGGCTGGGAACATCGTCCAGTTCATCGAGAGCATCGTTACGCATGGTTGACCTTCGGAAGAGAGCGCTAAGGGCCGCGGCTGGCCACAAGTGCGCCAGTATACCGTTTCGCTCGGGCGGCATCAGCGTCGCGCCAAGCTGGTGCGATTTCGCACCGCCACGGGGCGACGCACGGTCGATCGACCCGCTGCAGGCCCCAGGGTTCCTGAATACGTGAACTGGTACGCACCTTGCTAATCACCCCATAGGGCGTCTTGGGGGCGCCTCAGCCTGGCGGGCCCGTGCAGTGGGGGCCCGACGCGCTCCGCCGGTCCGGGAAGAGACGGACGGAGCTCTCTTCTGATCATGGGGGGATTACGCGTGGAACTGACCAAAGCCGTACTGGACTGCATGCAAACCCTGCGTCGGCAGATTCGCGAGGAGCAGGCGCTGGACATCCGTCTCAGCCAGCCCGACGCCATCCAGTCGATGCTCAAGGCCTGCGCCGAGTCGCGACAGGACAGCATCATCAGCCTGGGCGAGCGGCTCAGCGAACTCACCGGCATCCGCGTGAAGAAGGAGCTGAGCGAGGAAGAGCTGATCCGCAAGTACACCCAGTACGCCGGCCCGCTGCGCGGCTGAGCCGCCTCAGGGCTGCCGGGCCTTCCACCAGGTGCAGAACTCGTCCAGCGCCGACCAGACGCTGGCCGTGGGGTCGTACTCCAGGTAGTGCTGCGCACGGCTGATGTCGAGGGAGAAATCCCGCGCCATCACCGCCACGCCGAGGCGGAACAGCGAAGGTTCCGGGCGCCCCGGCAGCAGCCTGCAGACCGTCTCGTTGAGGGTGGCCGCGCCATAGGCCAGGCCGAAGGGCATGTGCCGGGTCACCGGTGGCAGGTCGAGGCGGCGCAGCACGTAGTTGACCACGTCCCACAGCGGCATCGGCTGGCCGTTGCTGATGTTGTACACCTTGCCCAGTGCCGGCCCCGCCGCCAGCAGGCCGCTCAACAGCACCTCGTTGAGGTTGTGCACGCTGGTGAAGTCCACCTTGTTCAGGCCGTTGCCGATGATCGCCAGGCGACCCTTGCGCTGCATCTCGATCAGCCGCGGGAAGATGCTGGTGTCGCCGGCCCCGGTGACGAAGCGCGGGCGGAAGGCGATCACTTCCAGGCCGAACTCCTCGGCGGCGAACACCTTCTGCTCGGCCAGGTACTTGGTGGCGCCGTAGTGGTCGGAAAAGCGCTTGGGCACCTGCTCCTCGCGGATGCCGACGTGGGAGCGACCGTCGAAATAGATGGAGGGCGAGGACAGGTGCACCAGGCGCCGCACCTTCCGCTTCAGGCAGGCTTCGACCATGTTCTCGGTGACTTCGACGTTGGCCTGGTAGAAATGCGGGTAGCTGCCCCAGACCCCCACCGCGCCGGCGCAGTGCACCACGGCCTCGACGTCGTCGCAGAGGGCCAGCGCCAGTTCCGGGTCGGCCAGGTCGCCCTGGACGAATTCAGCGCCGCGCCGCACCAGGTGCTCCACCGCTTCGGGACGACGGCCATTGATCCGCACCGCCAGGCCCTGCTCCAGCGCGAAGCGGGCGAAGCGCCCGCCGATGAAGCCGCTCGCCCCCGTTACCAGAATCTTCATTGCTCATCCCCCGGTGTTCTCGTCATGCCTGCGACTCTAGCAGCGCGGGCCCGGCGGCGCCGTGGCGTCGCGAGCCAGCGGCCCGACCTTGAAAGCCAAGACGCCCATCCTAGGTCCGGCATCACGTGGCGAAGAGACGGCTAGTCTTGTCGACCACGTCAACGAGGAGATACGGCATGGGCGATTCAACCTGGATGATCTACGGCGCCAACGGCTACACCGGCCGGCTGGTAGCCGCCGAAGCGGTGCGCCAGGGACTGGCGCCCATACTGGCCGGGCGCAACGCGCAAGAGGTGGAGCGCATCGCCGCCGAGCTGTCGCTGCCCGCCCGCACCTTCGACCTGGCCGACCCGTTGGCCAGCCGTGCGGCGCTCGCCGGGGTCACGGTGGTGGCCCACTGCGCCGGCCCCTTCTCCGCCACCAGCGCGCCGATGATCGAGGCCTGCCTGGCCAGCGCCAGTCACTACGTCGACATCACCGGCGAGATCGCCGTGTTCGAGCAGGCCCGCGCCTATGACCTGCTGGCCAGGGAAGCGGCCCTGGTGATCTGCCCGGGCGTCGGCTTCGACGTCATTCCCACCGATTGCGTGGCGGCCTGCCTGAAGCAGGCGCTGCCGGATGCCAGCCACCTGGCGCTGGGCTTCGACACCGGCAGCGGCCTGTCGCCGGGCACCGCCAAGACCTCGGTGGAGGGGCTGCGCCTGGGCGGGCAGGTACGCCGGGATGGCGAGCGGGTCAGGGTGCCTCTGGGCTATCGCCAGCGACGCATCGACTTCGGCCGTGGCGAGAAGAATGCCGTGACCATCCCCTGGGGCGATGTGGCCACGGCCTATTACTCCACGGGCATCCCCAATATCGAGGTCTACCTGCCGGCACCTCCGGCGGCGGCCCTGGGCATGCGCCTGATCGACCCGCTGCGCGGCCTGCTGGGCGGCGCGGGGGCGCAGAAGTGGCTGAAGGGCCAGGTGGACAAGCGCGTGCGCGGCCCCGACCAGGCCACCCGTGAACGCCTGCGTACCTGGGTCTGGGGCGAGGTGCGCAACGCCGCCGGGGAAACCCGCACCGCGCACCTGGAAACCGCCAACGGCTACGAGGTCACCGTGCACGGCGTGCTGCTCGCCGTGCGCCACCTGCTCGCCTACAACGGGCCCGGGGGCTACCGCACGCCGTCGCTGCTGTTCGGCGAGCGCTGCGTGGAGCAGTTGCCGGGCAGCGGGCGCATCCGCATCGCCTGAATCAGGCCTGCACCAGCCAGCGGGCACCGGCGTGGGCCAGGTGCTCGGTGAGCTGGGCGAGCAGCTCGCCGCCATGGCGCCAGTGGTGCCAGTAAAGCGGCACGTCGATGGGGCGCCCGGGAATCAGCTCGCGCAGCTCCCCCCGTGCCAGCTGGCCTTCCACCTGGTGCTCGGGCACCAGCCCCCAGCCCAGGCCGCCTTCGGTGAGGCGCACGAAGCCCTCGGACGACGGGCAGAGGTGATGGGGGAAGCTGCCGACGACGCCCAGTGATTCCATGTAGCGGTGCTGGAGCAGGTCGTCGGGCCCATAGACGATGGAGGGCGATCGGGCCAGCGCCGCCGGGGTGACGCCCTCGGCGAAGTGCCGGGCGATGAAGGCCGGGCTGGCCAGAGCGCGGTAGCGCATGGCGCCCAGGGAAATGCTGCGCGCCCCTGCCACCGGCCGCTCGGCACCGCACACGCAACCCGCCACCTCGCCAGCACGCATGCGCTTGAGGCCGACGTCCTGGTCTTCCACCACCAGGTCCATCAGCACCTCGTGTCGCGAGCAGAAATCCGCCACCGCCCGCGCCCACCAGGTGGCCAGGGTGTCGGCGTTGATGGCGATGCGCAGGCGCTCGCGGGGGCCACCTTCGTCCAGGGCCGGCACCTGGGACTGCAGGTCGCGCTCCAGCAGGCGCACCTGCTGCACGTGGTTGAGAAGGCGGGTGCCGATCTCGGTCGAGGTGGGCGGCGTGGCGCGCACCAGCACCGGCTGGCCGACCCGCGCCTCCAGCAGCTTGATGCGCTGGGACACCGCCGACTGCGACAGGCCGAGTACCTGCGCCGCACGCTCGAAGCCGCCCTGCTCCACCACCGCCGCCAGGGCGGCAAGCAACTTGTAGTCGAACAAATCGATTTTCCTAATAGGGGATCAGCATGATTTGTTTTTCTTATACACGCCTCCTCCGCAGAATCGCCACATCTCCCCTTCGAACAGGACCCCCTCCATGGCCGGCGAAACCTCCCTCGCACTGCTGATCCGCAGCATGTCCCCGCATCTGAACGAGGGCGACTACGTGTTCTGCACCCTCACCGACACCCGCGCGCTGCAGGGCTGCGAGGCCGTCGGCAGCTTCCGCGAGCGCGAGGGACTGACCGTGATCCTGGCCCGCGAGGACGCCGATCGCCTGGGCCTGGCCTACGACTACGTAGCCGCCTGGATCACCCTGGAGGTGCATTCCTCCCTGGCCGCCGTCGGCCTGACCGCCGCCTTCGCCGGCGCCCTCGCCCAGGCCGGCGTCAGCTGCAACGTCATCGCCGGCTATTACCACGACCACCTCTTCGTCGCCCGCCGCGATGCCGAGCGTGCCCTCTCCACCCTGCGGGCGCTGGCCGCCAGCGCCGGGGAGGCCTGAGCCATGTGGCAGAGCTACGTCAACGGGATGCTGGTGGCGGCGGGGCTGATCATCGCCATCGGCGCGCAGAACGCCTTCGTCCTGGCCCAGAGCCTGCGCCGCGAGCACCACTTGCCGGTGGCCGCGCTCTGCGTGCTGTGCGATGCGGTGCTGGTCTGCGCCGGCGTCTTCGGCCTGGCCACGCTGCTGGCCCAGAACCCCACGCTGCTGGCCGTCGCGCGCTGGGGCGGCATCGCCTTCCTCAGTTGGTACGGCGCCAAGGCACTGCTCCGGGCGCTCAACCCGCAGACCCTGGACCAGGCGGCAAACGCCGGCCCGCGCTCACGCAAGGCGGTACTGCTGGCAGCCCTGGCGGTGACCCTGCTCAACCCCCACGTGTACCTGGACACGGTGCTGCTGATCGGCTCCCTGGGCGCCCAGCAGCCGGTGCCCGGTGCCTACGCCCTGGGCGCCGCCAGCGCCTCGCTGATCTGGTTCTTCGCCCTGGCCCTGGGCGCCGCCTGGCTGGCACCCTGGCTGGCCAGGCCGGCCACCTGGCGCCTGCTCGACTTCGGCGTGGCGCTGATGATGTTCGCCATGGCCGCACAATTGCTGAACGGTCTCTGAGCACGCCTTGTCGAACCCCTCAGGCACGATGCAAAGGCCCTGGCGCCGCGATTTCCACACGTTTGCTGCGTGGTTATGCCGCAGGGCCGATGCTATGATCCGGGCTTCGCGGCAAAAAAGAGTACAAACTCGCAGCCGCCTACCGGCCGCCCGTGAACGGCCCCGCGCCTCGCGCACAAATCCAGACCTGATGAAGGAGATAGACATGGCTTTCGAATTGCCGCCGCTGCCGTACGAGAAGAATGCCCTCGAGCCGCACATTTCCGCCGAGACCCTGGAATTCCACCACGACAAGCACCACAACACCTATGTCGTGAACCTGAACAACCTGGTTCCGGGCACCGAGTTCGAAGGCAAGAGCCTGGAAGAGATCGTCAAGACCTCGTCGGGCGGCATCTTCAACAACGCCGCCCAGGTGTGGAACCACACCTTCTACTGGAACTGCCTGAGCCCCAACGGCGGTGGCCAGCCCACCGGCGCCCTGGCTGACGCCATCAACGCCGCCTTCGGTTCCTTCGACAAGTTCAAGGAAGAGTTCAGCAAGACCTCCATCGGCACCTTCGGCTCCGGCTGGGGCTGGCTGGTGAAGAAGGCCGACGGCTCCCTGGCCCTGGCCAGCACCATCGGTGCCGGCTGCCCGCTGACCAGCGGCGACACCCCGCTGCTGACCTGCGACGTCTGGGAACACGCCTACTACATCGACTACCGCAACCTGCGTCCGAAGTACGTCGAGGCATTCTGGAACCTGGTCAACTGGGACTTCGTAGCCAAGAACTACGCTGCCTGAGACCCGCTCCAGCTTCACGAGAAGACCCGGCCCTGGTGCCGGGTCTTTTCATTTGCGCGCCCGGTGCGGACGCGCCCCGGTGCGAAGCTTGCAGGGCCATGGCGCTCGACGGCGCGCAGCCGGGCAAGCGGGCCTCGCCGTCCGCCGGATCGCCAAGGCATTCGCCCAGGCTGTGCCAGAATAAATCCGTCGAACGGCATTCAAGTAGGGAGGATGTGCACCGACACAGTGCGGGATGGGACAAGGTTCGTCCGCCCATGCGCCGGTAGAGGACCGGGCAAGGTGAAAATACCCGCATTTGCGTAATGGCCCTTTGACGGCTATCTCGTGTTTGCCAATACTCAAGCGGTCTGACGCCTACCGGCATCGAACAAGGAATCCCTACTTGAAGCTGGATCTCAAACACAGCTTGTCGCTGAAGTTGCTCCGCGTGGTGCTGATGTCCGCGCTGGTGGTCGGTGTGGTGCTGAGCTGCGCGCAGATTGTGTTCGACGTCTACAAGACACGGCAGGCGGTGGCCAACGACGCCCATCGCATCCTCGGCATGTTCCGCGATCCCTCGACCCAGGCCGTCTACAGCCTCGACCGGGAGATGGGCATGCAGGTCATCGAGGGCCTGTTCCAGCACGAGTCGGTCCGCTTCGCCGCCATCGGCCACCCCAACGAGCCGATGCTCGCCGAAAAATCGCGCCCGCTGATGGAGCTGCCGACGCGCTGGCTCACCGACGCGATCCTCGGCAAGGAACAGAACTTCACCACCCAGCTGGTGGGTCGCGGCCCTTACAGCGAGTACTACGGCGACCTCAACATCACCCTGGACACCGCGCCCTACGGCGAGGACTTCGTCATCAGCTCGGTGATCATCTTCATCTCCGGCGTGTTGCGCGCCCTGGCCATGGGCCTGGTGCTCTATTCGGTCTACCACTGGCTGCTGACCAAGCCGCTGTCGAAGATCATCGAGCACCTCACCAACATCAACCCGGACCGCCCCAGCGAACACAAGCTGCCCATGCTCAAGGGCAACGAGAAGAACGAACTGGGGCTGTGGATAAACACCGCCAACGAGCTGCTGGCCTCCATCGAGCGCAACACCCACCTGCGCCGGGAAGCGGAAAACAGCTTGCTGCGCATGGCCCAGTACGACTTCCTCACCGGCCTGCCCAACCGCCAGCAGCTGCAGCAGCAGCTGGACCAGATCCTCGATGATGCCGGCCGCCTGCAGCGCCGCGTCGCCGTGCTCTGCGTGGGGCTGGACGACTTCAAGGGCGTCAACGAGCAGTTCAGCTACCAGACCGGCGACCAGTTGCTGATCGCCCTCGCCGACCGCCTGCGCGGCCACAGCGGCCGGCTCGGCGCGCTGGCCCGCCTGGGCGGCGACCAGTTCGCCCTGGTCCAGGCCGATATCGAGCAACCCTATGAAGCAGCCGAACTGGCCCAGAGCGTGCTCGACGACCTCGAGGCGCCCTTCGCCCTGGAACAGCAGGAAGTGCGCCTGCGCGCCACCATCGGCATCACCCTGTTCCCGGAAGACGGCGACAGCACCGAGAAGCTGCTGCAGAAAGCCGAACAGACCATGACCCTGGCCAAGAGCCGCTCGCGCAACCGCTACCAGTTCTACATCGCCAGCGTCGACAGCGAGATGCGTCGCCGCCGCGAGCTGGAGAAGGACCTGCGCGAAGCCCTCAACCGCAACGAGCTGCACCTGGTCTACCAACCCCAGGTCGACTACCGCGACCACCGCGTGGTCGGCGTGGAGGCGCTGCTGCGCTGGCAGCACCCGCAGCATGGCTTCGTGCCGCCGGACCTGTTCATCCCCCTGGCCGAGCAGAACGGCTCCATCATCCCCATCGGCGAGTGGGTGCTCGACCAGGCCTGCCGCCAGTTGCGCGAATGGCACGACCAGGGCTTCAGCGAACTGCGCATGGCGATCAACCTCTCCACCGTGCAGTTGCACCACGCCGAGCTGCCGCGTGTGGTCAACAACCTGCTGCAGGTCTACCGCCTGCCGCCGCGCAGCCTGGAAGTGGAAGTCACCGAGACCGGCCTGATGGAGGACATCTCCACCGCCGCCCAGCACCTGCTGAGCCTGCGCCGCTCCGGCGCGCTGATCGCGATCGACGACTTCGGGACCGGCTACTCCTCGCTGAGCTACCTGAAGAGCCTGCCGCTGGACAAGATCAAGATCGACAAGAGCTTCGTCCAGGACGTGCTCGAGGACGAGGACGACGCCACCATCGTGCGTGCCATCATCCAGCTCGCCCGCAGCCTGGGCATGCAGGTGATCGCCGAAGGCGTGGAGACCCAGGAACAGGAGGCGTACATCATCTCCCAGGGTTGCAACGAGGGTCAGGGCTACCTGTACAGCAAGCCCCTGCCCGCCCGCGAACTCACCGGCTACCTCAAGCAGGCGCGCCGCCTGACCAACGCCGCCTCCAACCCCGCGACGCTCTGAATCCCGGCCATGAAAAAGCCCGCCTCGATGGCGGGCTTTTTCATGGCTGTCGCGCGAGTCCTTGCGGGTCCGTGAGCGCCCTTCCCGGGCTGAAGCCCGGGCTACTGAACGACAGGGCACGGTGCCCTAGGTTGGCGCCGAGCGCAGCGAGGCCCAACGTGCAGGCCCAGGCAGAGGCTCACATCAGCCCCGTCACCTGCAGCAGGTACACAGTGGCCACCGCGCCGATGATGCACACGACAGCCCCGCCCAGGGCCTGCCAGTAGAAGGAGCGTGCCAGCACGTCCTCGCCATGGCTGGAGAGCAGGAAGGGTCGCGACTCGCCCGGCTTGCGCAGGTGGTTGACCGCCGGCGCGGCGCTGGTGGAACGGTGGCGGTCCTCGGCTTCCAGCTGGGCGGCAAGGCGTACGCGGTTCCACTCGGCCTCGTCCAGCTGGCCGTCGCCGTTGCTGTCGAAACGCTTCAGCAGCCCGGTGAAGTCGCTCTTCCATTCACGGATCACCGCGCCCTGCGCCGCCGTGCCATCGAAGCCCTGATGGCCGGCACCGGCGGTATGGAAATCGCCGATGGCGTAGAGCGGGCCGCCGACGTGCAGACGTTCCTCGGTGTAGCGGTACTCACCGCCCCCCAGCAACATGCCAAAGAAGCCGGCGTGCGCCGCTCCGTTGCGAGGGTGGCGCTGGTTGCCCTTCCACACCTCGCGGGTGGACGGGCGCACTTCGGCGCCGCGTGGGTCGATCAGGCAATCGCCGGTGCCATCGCCCAGCTGCAGCCACTGGTCGCTGGTGCCGCTCTCGATCACCCGCCAGCTCTTGTTCTTGCCGCTCTCCTGGTACTCCTCGATACGGAAGCGCCACCACAGGCAGGGCTTGCCGGTGAGCGGCGCCTGCAGCTGGCCGAGGGTGGATTCCTGGAGGACGCCATAGAGCTCGACATAGCCCTGGGCGGCGGAGCGGATCTTCGAGGTCGGCGTATCCAGCAGGAACCGCGCCTCGGACAGGCGCTTGAGGCACCACCAGCCGCCGCCGAAGAAGGCGCCGAGGCTGAAGGCCAGGCTCATCGCGAGCCCGGCGGCATCGCCACTGACCATCAGTTGAACAGCGACTTGAGGTCGACGTCGGCTTTCTCGGCCTCGCTGAACACCAGCAGCTCGGCGGGCTTGAAGCCGAACATGCGAGCCAGCAGCACGTCGGGGAACTGCTCGATGCGCACGTTATTGAGGTTCACCGCCTCGTTGTACAGCTCACGGCGGTCGGCGATGCCGTTCTCCAGCCCGCTGATGCGCTGCTGGAGGAACTGGAAGCTCTCGTTAGCCTTGAGCTGCGGGTAGTTCTCCGCCAGGGCGAAGAGTTGGCCGAGGCCCGCGCGCAGGCCGCTTTCGGCCTGGCCCAGGGCGCCGACGTCGCCACGCTCGCGGGCGCTGGCCACGGCGTTGCGGGCGGCGATGACGTTCTCCAGGGTGGTGCGCTCGTGCTGCATGTACTGCTTGCAGGTCTCCACCAGCTTGGGCAGCTCGTCGTGGCGCTGCTTGAGCAGCACCTCGATGTTCGACCAGGCCTTGGTCACCCCGTGCTTGAGGCGCACCAGGGCGTTGTAGAGCGTCACCGCGTAAGCGGCGACCAGCAGGGCAGCGACGATCAGGGCAACACTGGTCAGGGACATGCGGGCGGCTCCTTGGCTTCGATGGAACGTGACTGCTGGCATTCTAACGTCAGCCCGGCTGGCGCATAGAGACGGCGGGCACATCCCGCATCCAGGGGACGGTGCATCGGGCCTTTTCAAAAATGCAAATCTTTCGCATTATGTCGCGGTTTCTCGGGCGCAATTGCGCCACGTCCCCCACAACACGCAAAGGAATTCGCCATGAGTCGTATGCCCCTGGCTACTGCCAGCCTGCTTGCCATCGCCATCACCCTCGCCGGTTGCGGCGACGACAAGGACAAGGCCGCAGCACCGCAAGCCGCCGCTCCCGCAGCCGCCAGCAGCACCCCAGCCGCGACCGTAGCGAAAGTCGACGAAGCCGCCGCCAAGGCCGTGGTCAAGCACTACGCCGACCTGGCCCTGGCCGTCTTCAGCGACGCCCACAGCACCGCCGTCGACCTGCAGAAAGCCGTCGACGCCTTCATCGCCAAGCCCGGCGACGACACCCTGAAAGCCGCCCGTGAAGCCTGGCTGGCCGCCCGCACCCCGTACATGCAGAGCGAAGTCTTCCGCTTCGGCAACGCCGTCGTCGACGACTGGGAAGGCGGCCTCAACGCCTGGCCGCTGGACGAAGGCCTGATCGACTACGTCGCCAAGGACTACCAGCACGCGCTGGGCAACCCGGGCGCCACCGCCAACATCATCGCCAACAAGGAAATCCAGGTCGGCGAAGACAAGATCGACGTCACCGAGATCACCGGCGAGAAACTCTCCAGCCTGAACGAACTGGGCGGCTCCGAAGCCAACGTCGCCACCGGCTACCACGCCATCGAATTCCTCCTCTGGGGCCAGGACCTCAACGGCACCGGCCCGGGCGCCGGCAACCGCCCGGCCACCGACTACGCCCAGGGCAAGGACTGCACCGGCGGCAACTGCGACCGCCGCGCCGCCTACCTGAAGGCCGCCACCGACCTGCTGGTCAGCGACCTGGAATACATGGTCGGCCAGTGGAAAGCCGGCGTCGCCGACAACTACCGCGCCAAGCTGGAAGCCGAGCCTGCCGAGTCCGGCCTGCGCAAGATGCTCTTCGGCATGGGCAGCCTGTCCCTGGGCGAACTGGCCGGCGAGCGCATGAAGGTCGCCCTGGAAGCCAACTCGCCCGAGGACGAGCACGACTGCTTCAGCGACAACACCCACAATTCGCACTTCTACAACGGCAAGGGCATCCGCAACGTGTACCTGGGCGAGTACAAGAAGGTCGACGGCACCACCCTGACCGGCCCGAGCCTGTCCTCCCTGGTGGCCAAGATCGACGCTGCGACCGACGCCACCCTGAAGGCCGACCTGGAAGCCACCGAAGCCAAGCTGCAGGTGCTGGTGGACAGCGCCGACAAGGGCGTGCACTTCGACCAGCTGATCGCCCCGGACAACGCCGAAGGCAACCAGATCGTCCGTGACGCCATCGCCGCCCTGGTCAAGCAGACCGGTGCCATCGAGCAGGCCGCCGGCAAGCTGGGCATCAGCGACCTGAAACCGGACAACGCCGACCACGAGTTCTGATCGACTCGTCCACGCGTCCCGTAAAGCGGATGCGGCCCATCGCCGCATCCGCTTTTTTCATGCCCGGAAATCCGTCTCTCGTCTCGCTGCAAGGCACGTCACACCTGGGTTCCACCCGCCCCGCAGCTGCCAGCCGGACCCGCTATCACAAACGCAAATCCCTCTTATTTAATAGCCGTTCGCCTGCTAACATTGCCCGCCTGTTTTCCCCAGCCGGACCCGCCAATGCCCGTATCGTCGGCCCTCCGCCACCTGTCGCCGCTGTTGCTGGCCGTTGCCCTGGCCGGTTGCGACAAGCCTCCCCGCTTCACCCAGGCCGAACCCGGCGAGCAGCTTTCAGGCGGTGCCGCGACCATCAACCTGCATGACCGCAACGCCTTCTCCCAGGCCTCCGGCAACCTCACGCCGAGCCGTCGGCTGGACTTCAACGTCGGCAACAGCTTCTTCCGCAACCCCTGGGTGATCGCCCCCTCCTCCACCACTGCGAGGGATGGCCTGGGCCCGCTGTTCAACACCAACGCCTGCCAGAATTGCCACGTGAAGGACGGCCGCGGTCATCCGCCGGGCGTTCGCGGTGACAACGCCGTGTCGATGCTGGTGCGCCTGTCCATCCCCGCCGAAGCCAAGGCCGAGCACCAGCAGATGCTGGAGCGCCTGGGCGTGGTGCCCGAGCCGGTGTACGGCGGCCAGCTGCAGGACGTCGCCATCCCCGGCGTCGCGCCGGAAGGCAAGGTGCGCATGCGCTACGAAACCGTCCCGGTGACCCTCGCCGACGGCACCCGCGTGGAACTGCAGAAACCGATCCTGGACATCACCCAGCTCGGCTACGGCCCCATGCACCCGCAGACGATGTTCTCCGCGCGGGTCGCCCCGCCGATGATCGGCCTGGGCCTGCTGGAGGCCATTCCCGAGGAGGCCATCCTGGCCAATGCCGGCCCGTCCGAGGCCAAGGGCCCTGGCATCGTCGGCCGCCCCAACCGGGTCTGGGACGACGCCGCCGGCAAGACCGTGCTCGGCCGCTTCGGCTGGAAGGCCGGCCAGCCCAGCCTCAACCAGCAGAACGCCCACGCCTTCTCCGGCGACATGGGCCTGACCACCAGCCTGTTGCCCCACGACGACTGCACGCCCGCCCAGGTGGACTGCCTGAATGCCGTGAACGGCGGCGAGCCCGAGGTCAGCGACAACATCCTGCGCCTGGTGCTGTTCTACAGCCGCAACCTCGCCGTGCCCTCGCGGCGCGGGGTCAACGACCCGCAGGTGCTGGACGGCAAGGGCCTGTTCCACCAGGCCGGCTGCCAGGGCTGCCACACCCCGAGCTTCACCACCGGCAGCGATGCCGCCGAGCCGGAGCTGGCCAACCAGGTGATCCGCCCCTACAGCGACCTGCTGCTGCACGACATGGGCGAGGGGCTGGCCGACGGCCGCCCCGAGTTCCAGGCCAGCGGCCGCGACTGGCGCACCGCGCCCCTCTGGGGCATCGGCCTGACCCAGGCGGTCAACGGCCACACCCGTTTCCTCCACGATGGGCGCGCCCGCAACCTGCTCGAGGCCATCCTCTGGCACGGCGGCGAGGCCGAGGCGGCGAAACAGACCGTCATGCGCTATGACGCTGGACAGCGAGCCGCGCTGCTGGCATTCCTGAATTCCCTTTAAGGAGCCCTGCATGTTCAGACCCAAACTGCTCTTCACCAGCCTCGCCGCCCTGGCCCTGGGCGCCTGCGCCCCGCAGGACCCGCAGGCCCAGGCCACCGCCGCGCTGGCCAAGCAGGTGATCCTGCCCACCTACAGCCGCTGGGTGGAAGCCGACCGCGCCCTGGCCGCCAGCGCGCTGGCGTTCTGTTCCGGGAAGCAAGACCTGGCCAAGGCCCGTGCCGACTTCCTCGCGGCGCAGAAGGCCTGGGCCGAGCTGCAACCGCTGATGGTCGGCCCCCTGGCCGAGGGCAACCGCGCCTGGCAGGTGCAGTTCTGGCCGGACAAGAAGAATCTGGTGGGTCGCCAGGTCGAGCAACTGGTCAAGGCCAAGCCCGACATCGACGCCGCCGGCCTGGCCAAGTCCAGCGTCGTGGTCCAGGGCCTCTCCGCCTACGAATACATCCTCTTCGACAGCAACCTGGACCTCGCCGACCCGGAGCAGAAGGCGCGCTACTGCCCGCTGCTGGAAGCCATCGGCCAGCGCCAGCAGAGCCTCGCCGAGGAGATCCTCGCCTCCTGGAACAGCAAGGACGGCATGCTCGAGCAACTGAGCAAGTTCCCCAACCCGCGCTACGCCGACTCCCACGAAGCGATCTCCGAGCTGCTGCGTGTCCAGGTCACCGCCCTGGACACCCTGAAGAAGAAGCTCGGCACGCCCATGGGCCGCCAGACCAAGAGCCAGCCGCAGCCCTACCAGGCCGATGGCTGGCGCAGCGACACCTCCCTGGCCAGCCTGGGCGCCAGCCTGCTCAGCGCCGAGCAGCTGTGGAACGGTGCCGACGGCAAGGGCATCCGCAGCCTGCTGGGTGACGACCAGAAGGCCCTGGCCGACAAGATCGACGGCGCCTACGCCGACGCCCGCGCCAAGCTGGAGGCCCTGCAGCCACCGCTGAGCACGCTGCTGCAGAGCGAGGAAGGCCTCAAGCAACTGAACGGCTTCTACGACAGCCTCGACGTGGTGCACCGCCTGCACTCCAACGAGCTGGCCCGCGTCCTCAACGTGCAACTGGGCTTCAACGCCAACGATGGTGACTGATATGTTCCGCCGCCAGGTACTCGCCCTCGGCAGCCTCCTGCTCGGCGCCGTGACGCTGGGCGGCTGGACCCTGAGCCGCCAGGGTCGCGACCCGCTGCTGCTCTCCGCCCGTGACGATGCCGATGGCGGCCACTACGCCGTCGGCTACCGCCTCGACGGCACCCAGGTGTTCGCCACCCGCGTGGCGCAGCGCTGCCACGACATCGTCGAACACCCCAGCGAGCCGGTGGCCCTGTTCGTCGCCCGCCGCCCCGGCACCGAGAGCTACCTGATCGACCTCACCGACGGCAGCCTGCTGCAGACGGTGCGCTCGCAGCCGGACCGCCACTTCTACGGGCACGGCGTGTTCCACAAGAGCGGCGAGTGGCTCTACACCACCGACAACGACACCACCGATCCCGGTCGCGGCCTGCTCGGCGTGTATGCCTACGCCGACCGCCGGCTGAGCTTCCAGGGCGAGCTGTCCACCCACGGCCTGGGCCCGCACCAGGTGTCCTGGATGCCGGACGGCGAGACCTTCGTGGTCGCCAACGGCGGCATCCGCACCGAGGCCGAGAGCCGCGTGGAAATGAACCTCCATGCCATGGAGCCCAGCCTGGTGCTGATGCGCCGCGACGGCAGCCTGATCAGCCGCGAGACCCTGCCCCAGCAGATGAACAGCGTGCGCCACCTGGCCATCGCGAGCGACGGCACCATAGTCGCCGGACAGCAGTACATGGGCGATGCCGGCGACCATGCCGACCTGCTGGCGATCAAGCGCCCGGGCCAGCGCTTCCAGCCCTTCCCCCTGGCCGACGAGCAACGCCTGTCGATGGCCCAGTACACCGCCAGCGTCGCCATCCACGACGGACTGCGCCTGGTGGCCCTGACCGCCCCGCGCGGCAACCGTTTCTTCATCTGGGACCTGGACAGCGGCGCCGTGCGCCTCGACGCCCCGCTGCCCGACTGCGCCGGCGTCGGTGCGGTGAAGGACGGTTTCGTGGTCACCTCCGGCCAGGGCCGCTGCCGCTTCTACGACTGCCGTAAGGCGACGATCGCCGCCGCCCCCCTGCAGCTGCCCGCCGGGCTCTGGGACAACCACCTGCACCTCGCCTGACACCTGCATTTCGTCGCCGCGACCTCAACGAACGGTCACGGCGGCCGACCTATACTTCACCAGCCAACCCCTCCCTCCCACGTCCCTGAGGCGTAACTACATGTCCCTGCAAAACTCCCTGCGAGGCCAGCTCCTCGCGCTGTTGGGCGGCAGCCTGCTGCTGATCCTGGTCATCGCCCTGACCTGCTTCAACTTTCTATCTGGAGGGATCCAGTCCTACCGCAACCTGGTAGGCGGTACGCTGGAGGCATCCAGCCTCGTCGACAGCGCCAACGTCGAATTCAAGGGCCAGGTGCAGGAATGGAAGAACGTCCTGCTGCGCGGTAAGGACCCGGCCGCCCTGAGCAAGTACTGGGGCCAGTTCGAGGACCAGGAACGCAAGGTCCAGGATATCCTCGGCAAGCTGGTCAACGAGGCCCGCGAGCAGGGCGACAGCGGCCTGCAAAGCCAGGTGGAGCGCCTGCGCAGCGAGCACCAGAGCCTGGGGGCCGCCTACCGCAAGGGCCGCGAGGCCTTCCTCGCCGCCGGCGCCGAACCGACCGCAGGCGACAAGGCGGTACAGGGCATCGACCGCGCCGCCAGCGAGCAGATGACCGCCCTGGTCACCCAGCTGCATGACCGCGGCACCCAGCAATCCGCCGAGATCAGCGCCAGCGCCGCCAGCACAGTGACCACCGGCCTGGTGGTGATGCTGGTGTCCAGCGTGCTGGTGGGCCTGCTGGCGATCTGGCTGATCAACCGCCGCCTGATCGACCCGATCCGCACCCTGATCGACCACATCGGCCGCCTCAGCCAGGGCAACTTCGGCGAGCGCGTCGACAGCAGCCGCCGCGACGAACTGGGGCGCCTGGCCAACTCGGCGAACATCCTGCGGGACTTCCTCGCCGACACCTTCAACCGCCTCAAGCACAGCACCGCCGAGCTGGACAGCGCCAGCGGCGAGCTCAACGCCATCGCCACGCTCATGGCCGGCGGCACCCGCGAGCAGTTCTCGCGCACCGACCAGGTGGCCACGGCGATGCACGAGATGTCCGCCACCGCCCAGGAGGTGGCCCGCCATGCCGCCGATGCCGCACGCGCCGCCGACGACGCGGACAGCTCGGCCCAGCAGGGCGAGCGGGTGATGCAGGCGACCATCCAGAGCATCACCGGCATGCGCGGCGAGATCGACTCCACCGCCGAGGTGATCCGCCGCCTGGAGAACGACAGCGGCCGCATCAGCAAGGTGCTGGAAGTGATCCGCGGCATCGCCGAGCAGACCAACCTGCTGGCGCTCAACGCCGCCATCGAGGCCGCCCGCGCCGGCGAACAGGGCCGGGGCTTCGCGGTGGTCGCCGACGAGGTCCGCACCCTCGCCCAGCGCACCGCCGAATCCACCGCCGAGATCCACCAGATCATCGACACGGTACAGACCGGCGCGGTGAACGCGGTGCGCGCCATCGAAAGCGGACAGAGCCGCAGCGAGCAGAGCGTCACCCAGGTGACCGAGGCCGGCGCGATGCTGCAACGCATCACCGGCGCGGTGGAAGCCATCCGCGACATGAACCGGCAGATCGCCACGGCGGCGGAGGAGCAGACCTCGGTGGCCGAGGACATCTCGCGCAACCTCACCGAAATCACCGCCATCGCCGTCACCAACGACGAGAACGTACAACGCACCGAGGCCGCCAGCGGTCGCCTGCACGAACTCTCCGGCGAGCTGAGCGAGGTCACCCGCCGCTTCAGCGCCTGACCCCTGCTTTCACCCGGCACAGGGATGTGCCGCTCCAGTCGCAGCCCGGTGGCACCCTCGCCGCCCCATGGGTTCGCGAGAGTTGCACCCGCCCCCTTCGAGGGCACCGCTGCGCTGTCTATTGCGCTTCACCGGCCTCCCCGCCCAGGCGCCGTTCTCGCCAACTGAAATGCGCCGATCCGTAGCGATCTCCGGCGATCTGCAAGGCACTGAACAGGCATCGTGCCAGCATGTAAACTTTTGCAATTCCGCGCCTTTGACTTGCCCCCGCCAGTGGTAATAAGGTGCACCCCTCGCCTATTCCCAGGCCCTCAATCTGCCTTGCCAAGGAACCGGAATATGTTGCTCCGCCGCATGCTCATCATGCTCGGCGTGGTCATCCTCGTGGTGGCCGCGCTTGCCGCGTACAAGTTCTTCTCCATCAAACAGCAGATCGCGATGTTCACGGCGCCCAAGCCTGCCATCAGCGTCTCGGCCGCCAAGGCGGTGGAAGTACCCTGGCAGGAGCGCCTGCCGGCCATCGGTTCGCTCAAGGCCTTCCAGGGCGTGGACCTGACCGTGGAAGTAGGCGGCACCGTGCAGGAGGTGCAGTTCCTTTCCGGCGAGAAGGTCAAGCTCGGCCAGCCGCTGATCCAGATGGACAGCGACGTCGAACAGGCCAGCCTGGCGACCGCGGAAGCCTCCCTGGCCCTGGCACGTGTCGAATTCGAACGCGGCCGCAGCCTGGTGAACCGGCAGAACATTTCCAAGAGCGAATTCGACCGCCTCTCCTCGGAGCTGCAGAAGTCGACCGCCAGCGTTGCCCAGTTGAAGGCCATGCTGGCGAAGAAGCGCATCGTCGCGCCCTTCGCCGGCACCATCGGCATCCGCCAGGTGGATGTGGGTGACTTCCTCTCCTCGGGCACCACCATCGCCACCCTGCAGGACCTCAGCACCCTGTTCCTCGACTTCTACCTGCCCGAGCAGGCAGTGCCCAAGCTCGCCATCGGCCAGCACGTGCGGATCAGCGTCGCCGCCTACCCGGGCGAGTTCTTCGACGGCGCCATCGCCGCGATCAACCCCAAGGTCGAGGACAGCACCCGCAACCTGCAGGTGCGTGCGCTGCTGCAGAACCCCGACAGCAAACTGCTGCCGGGCATGTTCGCCAACCTGGAAGTGCTGCTCCCGGGCGACAACCTGCGCATCGTGGTGCCGGAAACCGCCATCACCTACACCCTCTATGGCAACTCGGTCTACGTGATCGATGCCAAGAAGGGCGAGGACGTCCAGGCAGTGAAGGACGACAAGGGCCAGCCGGTCCTGGTGGTCGAACGCCGCTTCGTCGAGACCGGCCAGCGCCGCGACGGCAAGGTCGTGGTGCTCAAGGGCCTGAAGGCCGGTGAGCAGGTGGTGACCGCTGGCCAGCTGAAGCTGGACAACGGCTCCAACGTCGCCATCGCCGATGACCAGGCCCAGCAACCGAAAACGGACAAACAAGCCAGCGCCGAGCAGTAGGCTCGACGCCAAGGAATACCGATATGGCTTTCACAGATCCCTTCATCCGTCGCCCGGTACTGGCGACCGTGGTCAGCCTGCTGATCGTGCTGCTGGGCTTCCAGGCCTTCAGCAAGCTGGTGATCCGCCAGTACCCGCAGATGGAAAACGCCCTGATCACGGTGACCACCGCCTACCCCGGGGCCAACGCCGAGACCATCCAGGGCTACATCACCCAGCCGCTGCAGCAGAGCCTGGCGAGCGCCGAAGGCATCGACTACATGACGTCGTCGAGCCAGCAGAACCTGTCGATCATCTCGATCTACGCGCGCATCGGCTCCAACTCGGACCGCCTCTTCACCGAACTGCTGGCCAAGGCCAACGAGGTGAAGAACCAGCTGCCGCAGGACGCCGAAGACCCGGTGCTGTCCAAGGAAGCGGCGGACGCCTCGGCGCTGATGTACATCAGCTTCTACAGCGACGAGCTGTCCAACCCGCAGATCACCGACTACCTGTCGCGGGTCATCCAGCCCAAGCTGGCGACCCTGCCGGGCATGGCCGAAGCGGAGATCCTCGGCAACCAGGTCTTCGCCATGCGCCTGTGGCTGGACCCGGTGAAGATGGCCGCCTACGGCGTCACCGCCGGCGACCTCAGCGACGCCGTGCGCAAGTACAACTACCTGTCCGCCGCCGGCCAGGTGAAGGGCGAGTACGTGGTGACCAGCATCAACGCCACCACCGACCTCAAGTCCCCCGAAGCCTTCGCCGCCATCCCGGTGAAGACACAGGGCGACCGCCGCGTGCTGGTACGTGACATCGCCCGCGTCGAGATGGGCGCCGAGAACTACGACTCCATCAGCTCCTTCGACGGCATCCCCTCGGTCTACATCGGCATCAAGGGCACCCCCAGCGCCAACCCGCTGGACGTGATCAAGCACGTGCGCGCGATCATGCCCGAGCTGGAAGCCCAGCTGCCGCCGAACCTCAAGGTGTCCATCGCCTACGACGCCACGCGCTTCATCCAGGCGTCCATCGACGAGGTGGTGAAGACCCTGGGCGAGGCGGTGCTGATCGTCATCGTGGTCGTGTTCCTGTTCCTCGGCGCCTTCCGCTCGGTGCTGATCCCGGTCATCACCATCCCGCTGTCGATGATCGGCGTGCTGTTCTTCATGCAGCTGATGGGCTACTCGATCAATCTGCTGACGCTGCTGGCCATGGTGCTCGCCATCGGCCTGGTGGTGGACGACGCCATCGTGGTGGTGGAGAACATCCACCGGCACATCGAGGAGGGCAAGACGCCCTTCGATGCCGCCATCGAGGGCGCCCGCGAGATCGCCGTGCCGGTCATTTCCATGACCATCACCCTGGCGGCTGTGTATGCCCCCATCGGCTTCCTCGAAGGCCTCACCGGTGCGTTGTTCCGCGAGTTCGCCCTGACCCTGGCGGGCGCGGTGATCATCTCCGGCGTGGTCGCCCTGACCCTCTCGCCGATGATGTGCTCCAAGCTGCTGCGCCACGAGGAGAACCCGAGCGGCCTGGCCCACAAGCTGGACATGATCTTCGAGCGGCTCAAGCGTCGGTACCAGAGCGCGCTGCACGGCACCCTCAACACCCGCCCGGTGGTGGTGGTGTTCGCGCTCATCGTGATGGCGCTGATCCCGGTGCTGCTGATGATGACCAAGAGCGAACTGGCCCCCGACGAGGACCAGGGCATCGTCTTCCTCATGGCCAAGGCGCCGCAGCCGACCAACCTGGACTACCTGAACGCCTACACCGACGAGTTCGTGGAGATCTTCAAGTCCTTCCCCGAGTACTACTCGTCGTTCCAGATCAACGGCTTCGATGGTGTGCAGGCCGGTATCGGCGGCTTCCTGCTCAAGCCCTGGGACGAGCGCGAGCGCACCCAGATGGAGCTGCTGCAGGAGGTACAGGGCAAGCTCGACCGCATTCCCGGCCTGCAGATCTTCGGCTTCAACCTGCCGTCGCTGCCGGGCACCGGCGAAGGCCTGCCCTTCCAGTTCGTGGTCAACACCCCGAACGACTACGAGTCCCTGCTGCAGGTGACCGAACGCATCAAGCAGCGCGCGGAAGCCTCGGGCAAGTTCGCCTTCCTCAACGTCGACCTGGCGTTCGACAAGCCGGAAGTGGTGGTCGACATCGACCGCCAGAAGGCCGCGCAGATGGGCGTCTCCATGGAAGACCTCGGCTCCACCCTGGCGCTGCTGCTGGGCGAGGGCGAGATCAACCGCTTCACCATCGACGGTCGCAGCTACAAGGTGATCGCCCAGGTGGAACGCCCCTACCGCGACAACCCGGACTGGCTGAACAACTACTACGTGAAGAGCGAGAGCGGCGCGATGGTGCCCCTGTCGACCCTGATCACCGTGCACGACACCGCGCGACCGACCAAGCTCAAGCAGTTCCAGCAGCTGAACTCGGCGATCATCGAGGGCTTCCCGGTGGTGAGCATGGGCGATGCGGTGGAGACCGTAGCGCAGATCGCCCGCGAGGAAGCCCCGCGCGGCTTCGCCTTCGACTACGCCGGCGCCTCGCGCCAGTACGTCCAGGAAGGCAGCGCGCTGTACGTCACCTTCGGCCTGGCCCTGGCGATCATCTTCCTGGTGCTGGCCGCGCAGTTCGAGAGCTTCCGCGACCCGCTGGTGATCCTGGTGACGGTGCCGCTGTCGATCTGCGGCGCGTTGATCCCGCTGTTCCTGGGGATCTCCAGCATGAACATCTACACCCAGGTGGGCCTGGTGACGCTGATCGGCCTGATCAGCAAGCACGGCATCCTGATCGTGGAATTCGCCAACCAGCTGCGTCGTGACAAGGGCCTGAGTGCACGCGAAGCGGTGGAGGAAGCCGCCTCCATCCGCCTGCGCCCGGTACTGATGACCACCGCCGCGATGGTGTTCGGCATGGTGCCGCTGATCCTCGCCACCGGCGCGGGTGCGGTGAGCCGCTTCGATATCGGCACGGTGATCGCCACCGGCATGTCCATCGGCACGCTGTTCACCCTGTTCGTGCTGCCCTGCGTCTATACCCTGCTGGCCAAGCCGGACCCACGACCGGCTGCCCAGCCCGAGGCAGAGCCCGTCGCGGGCCACTGAGCCACGTTGAACGAGAAGGCCCCGCATCTGCGGGGCCTTCTTCATTCCAGGGTTCTCAGAGCCGGTGCAGCGCCTCCACGCGGCTGCCGAAGGCATGCTCGTAGGCCGCCAGCAGGTAGGCCCAGTCCTCGTCGCGGATGGCCGAATGGCGCCTGATCTGGCCGACATCGTTGCGCGCCGCCCGGGCATGGGCGAAGCGACGGCGGCTCTTCTCCAGATCGATCAGGGCGATTTCCACCGATTCGGCGCCCTCCCCTTCCCCGAGGCGGATGAACACATGCTTGGGATAGAGGCAGCCGTGCTGCCAACCGCCCCGGTGCAACCGCGCCAGCACCTGCGCCATCTGGCCGAGCACCCGCTCGCGCTGGCCCTTGGCGTCGGCGCGTTCGTCCAAGGAGGCGTACCAGCGCTCGAAATCGATGAAGCCCTCCAGGGCCTCCGTCACCAGCAGCGCCTGCCAGGCGCCCTCGCCACCGCGCCGCGCGCCGCAGTACACCAGCCGCGGCACCCTCACGCCGAGGCGTTCGAAGGCGCGGATGGCATCCCGTTCGCGGAGCACCGTCGGGCGTCCGAAGGGGTGCAGCACGCTGCGATAGAGGTGGCCACACTGGCGCTTGCTATACAGCAGGACCCCGTCGTCCCGGCGCACCCGCTCCACCCCGCTCTCGCCGCCCCGTCGCAGGTTCGGCGCTTCTACCCACTCACCACGCCAGCCCCAGAAGCGCTCGAACGGGTCGTCCACATCGCTCGCCAACGCAATCACAGCTGTCTCCATCAGACCTTCCCCTCCGTTTATCGCCTGGTCGGTCTCAGTCTCCGTCGAGATCCAGACCACCCAGGGGGGCGAATGACTCACGCCCTTTTTGATGTCGCTTGCGGTAACAGGAACGTGCACTCGGTAACCCTGTGCACGGCGGCAAGCCCGGACCCACGTCACCCCATGGGGCAACGATGCCTCTATTCCGGGCGATGAACCCCGGCAACCCTACTACCGCCAGCGGGTGAGCAGCAGGTTTGCAAGGTCCATACCGTTGCAGGCAGTCGGCGCTGGAGGGACGAGAAAAGGTGCGTGGCGATCACGGAATGACGGCGGCGGCGCAAATGAAAAGCCCCGCATGCGCGGGGCCTGGATGTCTACGGGACGGTATTCAGCCTTGCGGCCCCATGCCCTGGGAAAGCCCGAACATCAGCAGCAGCAACTGCCTGTCGGGCACCGCGTCGGCCTTGTGCCGGGCATTGGGAGGCAGGGGACAATAGCCGAGGCCATTGACGCTGACGACCGAAGGTGACGGCTCATGCCAAGCCGCCGCGGCGATGGACGCGACGCCCAGGGCTCCTACGAGGAACAAAGCTCGCGTTATTTCTAACTTCATGATCGCAACCCCTTGATAGCGCTGCCAAACGCTGTGTCTTCACACTAGATCAATAGTTCACAGTCCGCTTTTTCGAAGTGACGAATGGCATGTCGCTCTCGCCTGGTCATCCCTCCGCGGCTCTTGTCCCTAAGGAGCAGCGCACTCTCAACCGCCTGTTTGCCGCATCACGCGGCGCCGTCGGCCTCGGCACCGTCGGTTGGCAGACGGGCGAGGCTAGCGGTGATTCATTGCAAATCCGTGTCAGTACATCGTCCGGGCCCGGCCACCGCCCGCAGGTCGAGCCCGGCGCCGCCGTCCAGGTAACAGGAATCACCCCGGAGTAACCCCATTGCCCACGTGCAAGGCCCCGGTGGGACCGCGCGCAAAGCGCCAGGTTCCCTGAAAGCCCCATGCTGCCTTGCGCTCGCCCTCCCCCCGGGCGTGGCGAGTGTTACCTCGGCGCGATGGGAGCCGAACACTGCAAGGTCCGTTCCCTCCATGGCCCATCGGGTCCCTGGATACGATCAGCTTCCACCGCCAGCCGTCATCCCGGCGTCAAGCCGATGTGAAAAATCTGTCAGGCGGCGCCATCCAGGTCGACGCGGAAGTGACAACCGCCAGAGCCGGACGGCGACAGGCGAACCACCCAGCCCTGGCTTTCGCAGATGCGCTTGACCAGCGACAGGCCGAGCCCGAGACCATCTCCGCGTTGCTCGATGCCCCGCACGAAGGGCAGGAACATCGCCTCGCGCTGCTCTTCCGGGATACCGACCCCGCTGTCCTCGACGCTGAATCCGCGCTCGTCCAGACGCAGCTCGATATGGCCCGACTCGGTGTAGTGCAGGGCGTTGCGCAACAGGTTGCCCAGTACCGAGCGGAGCAAGGCCGCGTTGTAGAGAACCTCCGAGGTGACGCCGGGGTGGTAGTCGAAGCGCAACCCCTTGCCCTCGATGGGGTCGCGCCAGAGGCCGGCCAGCTCGTCGGCCAGGCTGCCGAGCCGGGATTGCGGCACCATCTCGCCACCGTTGCGCTGGGCGCGGGCAAGCATGAGGAAGGTCTGCACCAGGTCGCGCATCTCCTCGCTGGCCCGACCGATGCGGAGCACCTGCTGGCGCGAGCGGTCGTCGAGGTGGTCGTTTTCCATCAGCAGTTCGCAGGAGGTGGCGATCACCATCAGGGGCGTGCGCAGTTCATGGCTCACATCGCTGGTGAACAGGCGCTCGCGGGTCAGGGCATCGCGCAACCGGCCGAGGGTGTCGTCGAAAGCCTGGGCCAGCTGGCCCACTTCGTCGGAGGTGTAGTCCGGCGCCAGCGGCGGCGCCAGGCCGAGCAACTGGTCGCGATGGCGGACCTGCCCGGCCAGGCGTACCACCGGCGCGATGACCTTGCGCGCCAGCAGCCAGCCGAGCAGCGCCGAGAGCAGCACGCTCAGGATGAAGCCCACCAGCACCACGCCATAGAGCGCCTGCTCGCGGTCCTCGAAATCACTCTGGTCCTGCAGCAGTACGTAGCGGTGGCCGTCGATGTCCCGCACCAGGGCGTGGAACGAGAGCTGGCCTTCGAAGAGTTCATGGAAACCCGGCGCCAGCTTGGCGTATTCGACGGGCAGGGCGTAGGGGCCGGTGCCCTCGCCGAAGTAGAAACGGGTATCGCTGTCCAGGCTCGGTGCGCGGCCCTTGGCGAGGTTCTCGTAGAGGATGCGCTCCAGCTCGTTGTTCAGGTCGCGGGAGATCAGCTGTTCCTCGATCAGGTGCACCACTTCGATGATGCCCAGCGAGAAGGTCCCCCCAACCAGCGCCGTCATCAGGGTGAAGGCGATGACGATGCGCCGCGCGAGGCTCTGCCTAAACTCCATCGGCCGACTCCGCCAGGCGATAGCCGAGGCCGTGCAGGGTGTGCAACAGGGGGCTGCCGAAGGGCTTGTCGATCACCTGGCGCAGCTGGTGGATGTGGCTGCGCAGGCTGTCGCTGTCCGGGCAGTCGTCGCCCCATAGCGCCTCCTCGAGGGCTTCCCGGCGCACCAGGTGGGGGCTTTTCTGCATCAGCACGGCCAGCAGCTTGAGGCCGATGGGGTTGAGCTTGAGCGGCTTGCCGGCACGGCTGACCGCCAGGGTGTCGAGGTCGTAGCTCAAATCGCCCACCTGCAGGCTGCGCTTGCCACCGCCCTGGGAGCGCCGCAGCACGGCCTCGATGCGCGCCGACAGCTCGGAGAGCGCGAAGGGCTTGAGCAGGTAGTCGTCGGCCCCGGACTTGAACCCCTGCAGCCGGTCGTCGAGTGCATCGCGCGCGGTGAGCATGATCACCGGCGTGTCGCGTCGCGCCTCCTCGCGCAGGCGCCGGCAGAGGGCGTAGCCGTCCAGGCCGGGAAGCATGATGTCGAGCACGATCAGGTCGAAGTGTTCGGTGGCCGCCAGGTGCAGGCCGGACAGGCCGTCCTGGGCGCAGTCCACGCTATAGCCCTTGAGCTCCAGGTAATCGGCCATGTTGGCCAGGATGTCGCGATTGTCTTCCACCAGCAAAATCCGCATCTGCAGTTCCCCCGCCTCATCGATGCCCTTCCGGGCCCGGGCGTCTTTGACAGTTTTTTCACCCGCGGTTCACGGTGCCACCACGGCGGCCACGGCAGATTACGCCCATTCCCTCGCCTGACAATCCCCCCGCATGCAATCCGGAGACACCCCATGCCCCCTACCCACTCCTGCCGCCCGATCGCCTATGGCTGGGCGCTCGGCCTGCCCCTGGCGATCATCCTCGCCCTGCTGGTGATCGAGCCGACGCGCCTCGACTTCGCCCTGGCCGATCTGTTCTACCGGCCGGGAGAAGGCTTCATCGGCGCCCACAGCTTCTTCCTCGAGGACGTGATGCATGACCGCGCCAAGCAGGCGGTGATCGCAGTGGCGCTGCTGGCCCTGGCCGGGCTCGTCGCCAGTTGCCTGTATCGCCCCTGGTACGGCCTGCGCAGGCGTCTCGGCTACCTGGTCCTGGCGATGGGCCTGTCCACCGCGATCGTGACGCCCCTGAAGGCGCTGACCGCCGTGCACTGCCCCTGGGACCTGACCCGCTATGGCGGCGTGGAGACCTACACCCCGCTGCTGGCCGAACGCGCGCCCACTGCCAAGCCCGGGCGTTGCTGGCCGGGCGGCCACGCCAGCAGCGGCTTCACCTTCTTCGCGCTGTACTTCCTCCTGCGCGACCGCAATCGCCGCCTCGCACGCCTCGCCCTGGTCGGTGCCCTGGCCCTGGGCGGGCTGTTCTCGGTCGGGCGAATGATGCAGGGCGCGCACTTTCTCTCCCACAACCTGTGGACGGCGCTGCTGGACTGGCTGATCTGCCTCGGCTGCTACCGCTTCATGCTCTACGCACCCCAGGCCGACGAGGCGCCCCAAGGCGCCACGGAACTGGCGCCCTAGCAGGTAGCGGGCACACGGATGGGCCCGGCCCGCCGCTTTTCCACAGGCAAAAGAAAGCCCCGCACGAGGCGGGGCTTCTTTCAGACCGGATGGACTGGGTGGCTTACATCATGCCGCCCATGCCGCCCATGCCGCCCATGTCCGGCATGGCCGGAGCAGCCTTGTCTTCCGGCAGCTCGGCGACGATCGCCTCGGTGGTGATCATCAGGCCGGCGATGGAAGCAGCGGCTTGCAGCGCGGTACGGGTGACCTTGGCCGGGTCGATGATGCCGAACTCGATCATGTCGCCGTACTGGCCGGTGGCAGCGTCGTAGCCGTAGTTGCCCGAACCCTGCTTGACCTTGTCCAGGACCACGGAGGCCTCGTCACCGGCGTTGGCGACGATCTGGCGCAGCGGAGCTTCGACAGCGCGACGCAGGATGTTGATACCCGCGTTCTGCTCTTCGTTGGCACCGGTCAGGTCCTTGATGGCAGCCAGGGCACGAACCAGGGCTACGCCACCGCCAGGAACCACGCCTTCTTCCACTGCAGCGCGGGTCGCGTGCAGGGCGTCTTCAACGCGGGCCTTCTTCTCTTTCATCTCGACTTCGGTGGCAGCGCCAACCTTGATCACGGCAACACCGCCAGCCAGCTTGGCCAGGCGCTCCTGCAGTTTTTCCTTGTCGTAGTCGGAAGAGGTTTCTTCGACCTGCTTGCGGATCTGGGCAACACGCGCCTCGATGTCGACCTGCTGGCCGGCGCCATCGATGATGGTGGTGTTTTCCTTGCTCAGGACCACGCGCTTGGCGTTGCCCAGGTGCTCCAGGGTGGCGCTTTCCAGGCTCAGGCCGACTTCTTCGGAGATGACGGTACCGCCGGTGAGGATGGCGATGTCCTGCAGCATGGCCTTGCGGCGGTCGCCGAAGCCCGGGGCCTTGACGGCAGCCACTTTGACGATGCCGCGCATGTTGTTGACCACCAGGGTGGCCAGGGCTTCGCCTTCGACGTCTTCAGCCACGATCAGCAGCGGACGGCCGGACTTGGCAACGGCTTCCAGAACCGGCAGCAGTTCGCGGATGTTGGAGATCTTCTTGTCGACCAGCAGCAGCAGCGGGCCGTCGAGCTCGGCCACCATGGTGTCCGGCTTGTTGATGAAGTAGGGGGACAGGTAGCCGCGGTCGAACTGCATGCCTTCCACGACGGACAGTTCGTTTTCCAGGCCCGAGCCTTCCTCGACGGTGATCACGCCTTCTTTACCGACCTTCTCCATGGCTTCGGCAATGATGTTGCCGATGGAGTCGTCGGAGTTGGCGGAGATGGTGCCGACCTGGGCGATGGCCTTGGTGTCGGTGCACGGCTTGGACAGGTTCTTCAGCTCGGCGACGACGGCGGCGGTGGCCTTGTCGATGCCGCGCTTGAGGTCCATCGGGTTGAGGCCGGCAGCGACCGACTTCAGACCTTCGGTAACGATGGCCTGGGCCAGCACGGTAGCGGTGGTGGTGCCGTCACCGGCAGCGTCGTTGGCCTTGGAGGCAACGTCTTTCACCAGCTGGGCGCCGATGTTCTCGATGCGGTCCTTCAGCTCGATTTCCTTGGCGACGGAAACGCCGTCCTTGGTGATCAGCGGGGCACCGAAGCTGCGCTCCAGAACCACGTTACGGCCTTTCGGGCCGAGGGTGGCTTTCACGGCATCAGCCAGGGTGTTAACGCCAACGAGCAGTTTCTTGCGAGCGGCATCGCCGAATTTTACGTCTTTAGCAGCCATGTTCTTTTTCCTCGAATTCTAAGGGGGAAAGGGGGGGTGGTTCAGGCTTCGATGACAGCGAGGATTTCGTTCTCGCTCATCACCAGCAGCTCTTCACCATCGACCTTGATGGCGTTGCTGCCGGAGTAGGGGCCGAATACCACCTGGTCACCCACTTTCACTGCCAGGGCACGGACTTCGCCGTTGTCCAGAACGCGACCGGTACCGACGGCGACCACTTCACCGCGGTTCGGCTTCTCGGCAGCCGAGCCCGGCAGCACGATGCCGCCAGCGGTCTTGGTTTCTTCTTCGCTGCGACGGATTACGACGCGGTCATTCAGGGGACGAAGCTTCATTGTCTAACTCTCCCAATCAGTGTTTTCCGGCGCCGGTACGAACGACCGGCGGGTTAGCGAAATCCGGCGTGGCCGGCTGCGGGGTGCAGGGCACTCCGCTGAAGTCTGACCTTGCCGGCGAGGGCAAGGAACCTTGCGGTGACCGATACATAGGGGCGTTCGTGGGCATTTCAAGGGCAGCGGCTGAAAAATTTGCAGGAAGTTCAGCGCCGCCGACCGGAGGCTCAGTTGTCCCGGCGCTCGTACTCGCCTTCGATCACGTTCGGGCGGGTCTGCCCGCTGCGGGCGGCGAGGTCGTCGGCGAAGGCACGCTGGCGCAGGGCCTGCTCCTGGGCGCGCTTGAGCAGGCGACCGATCAGCAGGCGGCGAGTGAAGGGAATCAGGCACAGCACACCGAAGATGTCGCTGATGAAGCCGGGCAGCAGCAGCAGGCCGCCACCGACGGCGATCAGCAGGCCTTCGAGCATTTCCTGCTCGGGCATCTCGCCACGGGCGAGTTTCTCCCGCGCGCGCCAGGCCGTGGCGACCCCGGCGACCCGCAACAGGATGCTGCCGAGTACGCCGGTGCCAATGACCAGCAGCAGGGTCGGCAGGACGCCGATGGCGCTGCCGACCTGGATCAGCACGGCCAGTTCGATGATCGGGAAAAGCAGGAAGAGGAACAGAAAGACACGCATCGAGGGATCCTTGACGGAAGAACGGCTTCCGATGGCAATTTAGATGAAGCCGCCCTCCCTCGAATTCAAGCGTCGGGTTCGGCGACGGACGGCCAGGCCTCAGCGCGCGCCAGCGCCACCAGGGCCTGACGGACCGCGCCCGGGTTGTTACAGGATGTTGGGAAGGGCAGCCAATGTACTACCTGCCCGGTGCGCAGGTGGAAGCCCTCCGCGTCGATGCCGACCATCTCCGCCGTCTCCCCGGGCAGCCCGCGCAATGCCAGGTAGTGGGCGATGGCCGACTGGTGGTCGGCGTTCATGTGCTCGATCATGCTGCGCTCGGCCTCGCCGGCGAAGGGGTTGCCCTGCACCACCTGGTCGATCCAGTGGATGGCGCCGAAGCCGCCGATGAAGCGGGCACGCACGGGCTCCAGCACCCAGAAGTCGAAGTCGTGGGTCTGATGGTAGTCACGCGACTGCGGAAAATAGCGGTAGTAGCGCTCGCTGGCGGCCGCGATCTCGGCCGCGTCGGTGAGCTGCCGCGCCTCGGCGAGCAGGGTCAGGCGGCCGACGGCCTGGATGTCATCGGCGCCCCGCTCCCCCACCAGCAGCGAGCACTTGGGATCCTTCTGCAGGTTGTGGGTGTGCTGGGCGATGCGGCTGATGAGGATCAGCGGTCGGCCGGCGGCGTCCAGGCAATAGGGCGCCACCGATCCGAAAGGGAAGCCCGGCATGGCCTTGGACTGGGTCGAGAGGACGCCGCGGTATTCCTTGAGCAGCAATTCTCGGGCATTCTTTGCGGCTTTCACGCTCACCTTCTGACTCCTTGCAGAGAATCCGTCGAAAACGGACGGGCGGCCAGAATAACGGTTCCAGGCCGCCAGCGGGGATAGCGCCACTCAATTCGACTTCGAGGGGAAAAGCATGCAGCTCAAAGACAAGGTCATCATCATCACCGGCGGCTGCCAGGGCCTCGGCCGCGCCATGGGCGAGTACCTCGCCGGCAAGGGCGCCAAGCTGGCGCTGGTGGACCTGAACCAGGAGAAACTGGACGACGCCGTGGCCGCCTGCAAGGCCGCCGGCGGCGATGCCCGTGCCTACCTGTGCAACGTGGCCAACGAAGAGCAGGTGACCCACATGGTCGCCCAGGTGGCCGAGGACTTCGGCGCCATCAACGGCCTGGTGAACAACGCCGGCATCCTGCGTGACGGCCTGACCATCAAGGTCAAGGACGGCGAGATGACCAAGATGAGCCTGGCCCAGTGGCAGGCAGTGATCGACGTGAACCTGACCGGCGTGTTCCTGTGCACCCGCGAAGTGGCGGCGAAGATGATCGAGCTGAAGAACGAAGGGGCGATCATCAACATCTCCTCCATCTCCCGCGCCGGAAACATGGGCCAGGCCAACTACTCCGCCGCCAAGGCCGGCGTCGCCGCCGACACCGTGGTCTGGGCGAAGGAGCTGGCACGCTACGGCATCCGCGTGGCGGGCGTGGCTCCCGGTTTCATCGAGACCGACATGGTCGCCAGCATGAAGCCCGAAGCCCTGGAGAAGATGACCTCCGGCATTCCGCTCAAGCGCCTGGGCAAGCCCCTGGAGATCGCCCACTCGGTGGCCTACATCCTGGAGAACGACTACTACACCGGTCGCGTCCTGGAACTCGATGGCGGCCTGCGCCTGTAAGGCCGAACCGCCATGAAAAAGCCCCGCATCAGCGGGGCTTTTTCTTGGCTGGGTGTTTAGCCGTCGGGCCTGCCTTAGCCCGGGCTTCAGCCCGGGGGAGCCGGCGGGAGGCTTACCAGCCCACACCGAAGCCGACGGTGTAGCGGGTCTCGTCGATCTCGCCTTCGGAGCCGCTGACCATATCCTTCTCGGCCTTCAGGTTGAGCGAGGCCCAGTCGGTGACCTTGTAGCGCAGGCCCACTTCGGCATCCAGGGAGTAGTCGGCGGCATTGCCCAGCGGGCGGCCGACTTCGCCGACGGTGAAGAGCTCGACCGTCTTGCCCACCAGGTAGCGGTTGTAGTCCCACTTCACGCTGAGCGCGTAGAAGTTGTCCTTCTCGCCATTGGTGTATTCGTAGTCGGTGCGGTTGACCAGGGACGCCAGGGAGAATGCGCCCAGCTCGTCGTCCCAGAACTGGTAGCCGGGACCGGTACCGAGGGTGCGCTGGCGCTCCAGGTCCTCGATCTTGTCGCGCTTGTATTCGGCGCGGCCCTGCCAGAAGAACTTGTCGGTGATGAACCGGTCCAGGGCGTACTCGAGCTCCCAGTTCTCGGTGGTTTTCACGTCGTCCTGGAACTCGCGGTTGTACTCGCCCGTGGCGTTGTGGCGCCAGCGGCCGTGGCGGGCCTTGGTCTTGAAGTCGACGTCGTAGTCGTCGGTGTCCTTCTCGGCGCGCTTGTAGTCCAGGGCCAGGTCGACGTTGCCGGACCAGGTCAGGTCCTCGACGAAGGGCTTGGGCTTCATGATCTGCTCGATGCTGGCCAGCTCGACGGTCCTGGGCGCCTCGCCGTTGGCCAGGATCACCTTGCCGGGCTCGGCCGGGCGCAGGGTCTTGGCGCGCTCGCCGGTGACATCGTCCTGCTTGATCATCAGCTCCTGCTCGCTTTCCAGGGTGGCGATCTTCTTCCAGTCCAGCGGAATGGAGCCGCCGTAATCGGTTTCGAGCATGAGTTTGCCACCATCGAAGACCCTGATCTTGCCGGACAGGCGATCGCCGTTCTTCATCCACACGGTGTCGGCGAGGGTGGGGGTCGAGGCAGCCGCAATGGCTAGGCACAACAGGGTTCTGGACAACATAGGCGGATACACGGGCTCAAGTTCGCGAAAAACCGGGCATTATCCGCAAGCCCGGCGGCTGAGCAAGGACTGACCGACGGACAAGCCTCAAGTTCCACAAAAAGAGGCTGCCGCAATGCGGTTGTAGCCCCCTGGCCGCCGCCCTATTCTGGCGATCACCCCCCGCACTGGACACCCGCCCGCCATGGCGACCCGCAAGCCACGCCCCGATGTGAACGTCCCGGCCGACCTGCCCAAGGCCAGCGCCGAGGTGCGCCGCGAAGCGCTGTACCTGACCCTGGCCCAGGTGCCGCCAGGCAAGGTGGTGAGCTACGGTCAGCTCGGCGAAATGGCCGGCCTGGGGCGCGCGGCGCGCTGGGTCGGGCGCACCCTGAGCCAGTTGCCCCACGGCACGCGCCTGCCCTGGCACCGGGTGATCGCCGCCGGTGGACGCCTCAGCCTGCCGGCCGGAAGCCCCTCCGGGGACGAGCAGCGGGCACGTTTGCGGGCCGAGGGGGTCTTCATCCATAACGAACGGGTGGATATGCGTCGGCATGGCTGGCTTCCCATGCCACCCAAGGGTTAGAGTGCGCGCTTTGTCGCGGTTCCGTCGCGTGCACCTCGTCATGGACCGCCCCGTGATTTCTGGATTACACGCCTGATGCCCCACCGTACCTGGCGCGCCGCCCTGGCCGCCTACGCCAGCCCGGCCACCCTCGCGCTGCTCCTGCTGGGCTTCGCCGCCGGCCTGCCGTACATGCTGGTGTTCTCTACCCTCTCCGTCTGGCTGCGCGAGGCGGGCGTCTCCCGCGAGACCATCGGCTTCGCCAGCCTCATCGGCCTCGCCTATGCCTTCAAGTGGATCTGGTCGCCGCTGCTGGACCAGTTCCGCCTGCCGCTGCTCGGTCGCCTCGGTCGCCGTCGCTCCTGGCTGGTGCTGTCCCAGGTCCTGGTGGCGCTGGGCCTGG
Organism: Pseudomonas sp. 57B-090624; assembly: GCF_003234055.1. NCBI lineage: Bacteria > Pseudomonadati > Pseudomonadota > Gammaproteobacteria > Pseudomonadales > Pseudomonadaceae > Pseudomonas > Pseudomonas sp. 57B-090624. The sequence continues at coordinate 1,389 of NZ_QKRU01000050.1, read as the reverse complement.
TGGGCATGGCCCTGTGCGACCCGCAACAGCACCTGACCTGGCTGATCGCGATCGCCGTGGTGGTGGCCTTCGCCTCCGCCACCCAGGACATCGCCGTCGACGCCTACCGCCTGGAGATCGCCGAGGACAGCCGCCAGGCCGCACTGGCCGCCAGCTACATGCTCGGCTACCGGGTCTCGGCGCTGCTGGCCACCGCCGGCGCGCTGTACTTCGCCGAATGGTTCGGCTCCACCTCGTTGAGCTATGAGTACGGGGCCTGGGCCGGCACCTACCTGCTGTTCGCCCTCCTCATGCTGCCCGGCCTGGTCACCAGCCTGTGGATGCGCGAGCCACGCATCGACGCACAGGTCCAGACCAGCACCTCGCGCTTCAAGCTCAAGGACCAGTTGGCCTCGGTGCTGATCCTGCTGGTGATGCTGATCTCCCTGCCGGCGATGATCACCGGCATGCTCGACCGCGCCTGGCCGCGCGCCCTGCTCTACTTCCTCTTCCTGGTGGCCTGCCTGTCGCCCTGGGGCCGGCGCCAGATCGCCCCGGTGCGCGAGCTGCTCAGCCAGCAGCGCCGCCAGTTGCTGGTGGCCGCGCGGGGCAGGGTGATCCCCAACTTCGACTTCGTCCACCAGGCGGTGTCGATGATCGTGCTGATCGTCATCCTGGTGACCACCGCGGCGGCCATCAAGGCCTATGCCTCGGGCGCCTGGCCGCGCGGCACGCTGTTCGTGCTGATCGCCCTCGCCTGCTTCTCCGCCCCGGGCCGCCTGCTGATGGCGCCGGTGGTCACGCCCATCAGCGAGTTCGTCCAGCGCTACCGCTGGCAGGCGCTGCTGCTGCTGGGGCTGATCGCCACCTACCGCATGTCGGACACGGTGATGGGCGTGATGGCCAACGTCTTCTACATCGACCAGGGCTTCAGCAAGGAGCAGATCGCCAGCGTCAGCAAGCTCTTCGGCCTGATCATGACCCTGCTCGGCGCGGGCGCCGGCGGCCTGCTGATCGTGCGCTTCGGCATCCTGCCGATCCTCTTCATCGGCGGCGCGTCGTCAGCGGCGACCAACCTGATGTTCGTGGTGCTCAGCGACATGGGCCCGCACCTGGACATGCTGATCCTCACCATCTCCTGCGATAACTTCAGCGCGGGGCTCGCCACCTCGGCCTTCGTCGCCTACCTGTCGAGCCTCACCAACCTGAAGTTCTCCGCCACCCAGTACGCGCTGCTCAGCTCGATCATGCTGCTGCTGCCGAGGCTGATCGGCGGCTACTCGGGCGTGATGGTCGAATCCCTCGGCTACCACCAGTTCTTCCAGCTCACCGCGCTGCTCGGCGTGCCGACGCTGATCCTCATCGCCGTGCAGTGGGGCCAGGAGCGCCGGCAGCCCGACAGCAGCACCC
>NZ_QKRU01000049.1:0-56232 GCF_003234055.1 Pseudomonas sp. 57B-090624 | reverse complement strand
CCTCAGCCCCGCCCTTGGCGCCCTCGTCGTCGGCGTCGACCTGCGCGAGCCGCTGAGTGCCGAACACCGCGATGGCATCGAGGCCGCCCTGCTCAAGCACCAGGTGCTGTTCTTCCGCGCCCAGCCCCTGGAGCCCACCCAGCAGGCACGCTTCGCCGCCCAGTTCGGCGACCTGCACATCCACCCGATCTACCCCAACATCCCCGAGCAGCCGGAAGTGCTGGTGCTCGACACCGCCGTCACCGACGTGCGCGACAACGCCCTCTGGCACACCGACGTGACCTTCATGGAAACCCCGGCCCTGGGCGCCGTGCTCAGCGCCAAGCTGCTGCCACCGGTGGGGGGCGACACCCTCTGGGCCAGCAGCAGCGCCGCCTTCGAGGCGCTCTCGGCGCCGCTGCAGCGGATGCTCGAAGGCCTCACCGCCACCCACGACCTGGCCCGTTCCTTTCCCGAGGAGCGCTTCAGCCTGACGGCGGAGGAACGCGAGAAACTGGAAGCGGCCAAGCGCAAGCACCCGCCGGTCAGCCACCCGGTGGTGCGCACCCACCCGGTCACCGGGCGCAAGGGGCTGTTCGTCAGCGAAGGCTTCACCACCCGCATCAACGAGCTGTCGGCGGCGGAAAGCGACGCCCTGCTGCGCTTCCTCTTCGCCCACGCCACCCGCCCGGAGTTCACCCTGCGCTGGCGCTGGCAGGAGAACGACGTGGCCTTCTGGGACAACCGCATCACCCAGCACTTCGCCGTCGACGACTACCGCCCCGCCCGCCGCGTGATGCACCGCGCCACCATCCTCGGCGACAAGCCGTTCTAAGGGGCTCCCGCCCACCGTCTGTGGGAGCGAATTCATTCGCGAAGCAGCCTACAAGGCTGCCCTTGGCAACACCGGGGAGCGCTTCGCGCTCCTTTCGCGAATGAATTCGCTCCCACGAGTCGCCCCTACAAGGCGTCAGCGCGAACACCATGGCCGATCCCTGCACGTTCACGTCCGTTCCCTGCAACCAAAGGCCGCACCCGCTGGTCTAGGCTTCCCCCTGCCGGCAGAATGCGCGCCGGCATAGCCCTGGAGAGCCCCATGACGGACCGCATCCCCGACCACCTCGACCTGCCCGAACTGACCCTGCGCGGGCTGGTCCTCGGCGCGCTGATCACCCTGGTGTTCACCGCCTCCAACGTCTACCTCGGCCTCAAGGTCGGGCTGACCTTCGCCTCGTCGATCCCCGCCGCCGTGATCTCCATGGCGGTGCTGCGCTACTTCAAGGGCTCGAACATCCTCGAGAACAACATGGTGCAGACCCAGGCCTCGGCGGCCGGCACCCTGAGCTCGATCATCTTCATCCTTCCCGGCCTGCTGATGATCGGCTACTGGGCCGGCTTCCCCTTCTGGCAGACGGCGGCCATCTGCGCCATCGGCGGCATCCTCGGCGTGCTCTACACCATCCCCCTGCGCCGGGTGATGGTGGTGCAGAGCGAGTTGCCCTACCCCGAAGGCGTGGCGGCGGCGGAGATCCTGCGTGTCGGCAGCGGCGATGACGAGGGCGCCGACGGCAAGCCCGCCGCCCGCGACAGGAACGAGCCCGGCCTGCGCGACATCCTCGGCGGCGGCCTGGTGGCCGCGGCCTTCAGCCTGTGCAGCAGCGGCTTCAAGGTGCTCGGCGAAGGCATCAGCGTCTGGGCCACGGCCGGGCAGACCGCCTTCCGCTTCACCACCGGGTTCTCCTTCGCCCTGGTCGGCGCCGGCTACCTGATGGGCATCACCGCCGGCATCGCCATCCTCATCGGCGTGCTCATCTGCTGGGGGGTCGCGGTGCCGCTGCTCACCATCAACGCCACGCCCGCCGCCGGCCAGGCCATCAGCGACCTGGCCACCCAGCTGTGGAGCTCCCAGGTGCGCTTCCTCGGCGCCGGCACCATCGGCATCGCCGCGCTCTGGACCCTGGCCACCCTGTTCAAGCCCATGGCCCAGGGCGTGTGGACCTCGCTGCAGGCCGTGCGCGGCAAGGCCGAGGCCAGCACCGCGCGCACCGAGCGCGACCTCTCGGCGCGGGCCATCCTGTCGCTGGCCGGCATCCTGCTGCTGGCGCTGTTCGCCGTGTTCGGCTTCTTCCTCCACGAGGCGGCACCGGAGCTCACCGGCCCGGGCTTCTGGGGCATGGTCGCCGGCTGCGTGCTGTTCGCCTTCTTCTTCGGCTTCCTGATCGCCGCCGCCTGCGGCTACATGGCCGGCCTGGTGGGCTCCTCCAGCAGCCCGATCTCCGGCATCGGCATCATCGCGGTGATCCTCGTCTCGCTGCTGATCCTCGGCATGGGCAGCCTGGAGACCGGCCTGCTGCAACTGGCCGGCGGCAAGGTGGCCATCGCCCTGGCGCTGTTCACCACCGCCGTGGTGCTGGCGATTGCGGCCATCTCCAACGACAACCTGCAGGACCTCAAGACCGGCTACCTGGTCGGCGCCACGCCCTGGCGCCAGCAGGTCGCGCTGATCGTCGGCTGCCTGGCGGGCGCCCTGGTGATCCCGCCGGTGCTCGACCTGCTCTACAACGCCTATGGCTTCGCCGGCGCCCTGCCCCGTGAGGGCATGGACCCGCAACAGGCCCTGGCCGCGCCCCAGGCCACCCTGCTCACGGCCATCGCCAGCGGCATTTTCAAGAACGCGTTGAACTGGAACATGATCCTCATCGGCGTGGTGCTCGGCGTCGCGCTGATCCTCATCGACATCATCCTGCGGCGTACCAGCAAGGCCAGCCTGCCGGTGCTCGCGGTGGGCCTGGGCATCTACTTGCCGCCCACCATCGGCATGACCCTGGTGGTCGGCGCCGTGCTCAGCCGGGTGATCGAGGGCCGCCTGCAGGCCCGCGCCCAGGCCGCCGGGGAAGACCCGGAGCGCTACGCCGAAGTGCCGCGCCGCCGTGGCGTACTGCTCGCCTCGGGCCTGATCGTCGGCGAGAGCCTGATGGGCATCCTGCTCGCCGGGCTGATCGGCGGGACCGGCCAGGACGCCCCGCTGGCCCTGGTCGAGGCAGGCTTCTCGGGCACCGCACAGTGGCTCGGCCTGCTGGTCTTCGCCCTGGTGTGCGTAGGCTTCTGCCGTCATGTACTGGGGTCGCAACGCAGTTCCTGAAACGCGTGTGAACCCCTTGGCAAACCTGTTCGTTCCCCCCTTTTTCGGGGGGAACTGTCGCTATGCTGGCTGCCTAACTGGAGTGAGAGCCAACATAGACAGGGCCCGTCAGCCATGAGTGCAGCCATCTACATAGTTCCTGAAAAGCCCCTCGCGGGCATCGATGACTTCGTCAACGGCAAGGCCGTGGCCAGCGTGGACGAGGTCGAACTCGACGAGCTGTGCAAACGGCTCAAGGTGAAGTCCCTCTGGGCCTTCGTCAGCCAGGACCCGGGCGACTTCGCCGATCTGCTCGAAGAAGGCGACATGCCGGACCTCGGCGACAGCCTGCCCGACGAGCAGTGGTTCAACGCCGAGGACGGCCTCAAGACCGTACGCGCCCTGCAGGGCCACCTGGTCACCGAGCCGCGCGCGCTGTCCAACTCCACCGACTTCCTCGAAGACCTCCAGGAATACGAGTGGGTGCTCAACGCCCTCGCCGAGCAGGAAATCCGCTGGCACTTCGAAGTGGATTTCTAAGCTCCGCCTCGCCCGCATGAACCGCTTTCGTAGGATGGGTCGGGCGGCGTTCCGCGAGGTACGAAACCCATCAATGCGGAGTCTCCGGCAACAGCATGGGTTTCGCTTCGCTCTACCCATCCTACGAGCTAGGAGCCCGGGACCGTCGGCGCCTCGGCCAACCCCCGCAGGTAGTCCCAGGGATAGATCCCGCGCTCGTGCCCATCGCTGAATACCAGCTGCACGCCGTAGCCCTGCGGGTGGATGGCGGTGAGACGCACCGCCTCGTCCACCAGCGGTATGGCGCCACGGATGCGCGCCGCCTTGCACTGCGAGCAGGGGCAGGCGCCGCGCAGGCGGGCGTGGCTGATGGCCTGGCGCTCGCCATCGCGCCATTCCAGGGTCAGGCGCCCTTCGCTGCGGGCATTGCGCAGGCCGGCGGGGGCGTCCATCAGGCCGCCCCTTGCAGTTGCACCAGGGCGATGCGCACCGCCTTGCGCACTTCCGGATCACCATCGGCTTCTGCCGCGCGCAGGGCCGGCACGGCCCACGCATCACCCAGCTCGCCCAGGGCCAGCGCGGCTTCCTTGCGCAGGTTGGCGATGCCGTGCACCAGCAGCCCGGCGAGCCCCGGTGCGGCCGGGCGATGACGCAGGCGGCCGAGGGCACGGGCGGCGCGCAGGCGCACCTGCCAGTAACTGTCGTCCAGGGCAGCGAGCAGGGCCGGGCCGGCCTCGTCCAGGCCCACCTTGCCGAGGGTGGTGGCGGCCTCTTCGCGCACCTGCCAGGCCTCGTCGGCCAGGGCCGCGCGCAGGGCCGGCAGCACGCTGGCGTCGCTGGCCAGGCCCAGGGCGCCGGTGGCGGCGCGGCGCACGTCGGTGTCCGGATCATCGCTGGCCAGGCGCGCCAGGGCCGGCAGCGCATCGCTGCGCTTGAGCCAGCCGAGGATGCCCACCGCCTCGCGGCGCACGCCGGCATCACCGTCCTCCAGGGCCTGCAGGGCCGGCGTGACGGCGGCGTCCAGGCGCAGCTCGCGCAGGGCGCGCAAGGCACTGGTGCGGACGAAGGCGTCGGCATGGCGCACCCAGGGCAGGATCAGCTCGCCCGCATCCAGGCTCTTCAGCTCGCTCAGGCTCTGCGCGGCGGCCAGGCGCACCGGCTCGGCGGGGTCCGCCAGGGCGGCGCAGAGGGCCTGTACCACATCGGGCTCTTCCCAGGCCTCCAGCAGGCGCGCAGCCTCGGCGCGCACCTCGGCGGCCGCGTCGGCCACCAGGGCGTCGGTGAGCCAGGGCAGGCCTTCGGGGTCCTCCAGGTCGGCCAGTTCGATCAGGGCGATGCGGCGCACGCCGGCGTCCTCATCGGCGAGGCGCGGCAGCAGGTCGAGAATCTCGGGGTTGTCGGTTTCGCGGTGGGTCATAGGGCGACTCGCAAGGGCGGGTGGTCGGTGGGCAGGCCGAGCGGGGTGAGGCGCGGCAGTTCGCGGCCTTCCTCGTGGCGCAGCAGTTCCAGGCAGTGGCGCTTGAGGTGGGTGAAGCCGGGGCTGGTCAGCAGGCTGGCGCGGCGCGGCCGTGGGAAATCGAGGCGCAGGTCCTCGATGAAGCGGCCGGGGCGCGGGCTCATCACCAGGATGCGGTCGGCGAGGAACAGCGCTTCGTCGATGTCGTGGGTGACGAACACCACGGTGGTGCGGATGCGCGTCCAGATATCCAGCAGCAGCTCCTGCATGCGCGAGCGGGTCTGCGCGTCGAGGGCGCCGAAGGGCTCGTCCATCAGCAGCAGGCGCGGACGGTTGATCAGCACCCGGGCGATCTCGGCGCGCTGCTGCATGCCGCCGGAGAGCTGCGCGGGCCAGCGCCCGGCGAAATCGGCAAGGCCCACCAGGCGCAGGAACTCGGCGGCCTGGCGACGGCGCTCGTGCTTGCCGATGCCCTTCATCTTCAGGCCGAAGGCGACGTTGTCGAGCACGCTGCGCCAGGGCAGCAAGGTGTGGTGCTGGAACACCATGCCGCGCTCCGGCGAGGGCCCGTCGACGGCGCGCCCGTCCACTTTCAGGGCGCCGGTGCGCGGCCGCAGGTGGCCGGCCAGGGCGCCGAGCAGGGTGGACTTGCCGCAACCCGAGGGGCCGAGGATGCAGACGAACTCGCCGGGGGCGATGGAGAAGTCCACCGCCTGCACGGCGTCGAAGGCCTGGGCGCCCTCGCCGAGGCGGATGGACAGCTGCCGGCCCTCGATGCGGCCGGGTTCGACGGCCTGCTCGAATGCGCTCATCAGGCGTTCCTCCGCGTGCGGTACCAGGGCGTGGCGAGGCCGCCGAGGCGCTTCACCAGGCCGCTGCTGCCCATGCCCAGCAGGCCGATCAGCAGCATGCCGACGACGATGTCCGGGTAGTTCTGCAGGGTGTAGGACTCCCAGGTGTAGTAGCCGATGCCGAACTGCCCGGAAATCATCTCGGCGGTGACCAGGCAGAACCACGAGGTGCCCATGCCGATGGCCAGGCCGGTGACGATGCTCGGCGCGGCGCCGGGCAGGATCACCTCACGCAGGATGGCCAGCCGCCCGGCACCCAGGCTGCGCGCCGAGGCCACCAGGCGCGGGTCGACGCCTTCGACGCCGTGCACGGTGTTGAGCAGGATGGGGAACAGCGCGCCGGTGAAGGTGATGAACACCATCGACAGCTCCGAGGACGGGAACATCAGGATGGCCAGGGGAATCCAGGCCACCGCCGGGATCGGCCGCAGCACTTCCAGGGGCGGCAGCAGGCTGTACTCGGCCCAGCGCGAACGGCCGATGGCCAGGCCCAGCAGCACGCCGACGATGGCGGCGGCCAGGTAGCCGGCGAACACCCGCGCCAGGCTGCTGGAAAGGTGCGCCAGCAGCTTGCTGGAATGCACCAGCTGCCAGGCGGCCTCCAGCACCGCGCCCGGCGTGGGCACGTAGCTGAAGGTGATCAGCCCCAGGTCGAGCCGCGCCGTGGCCGCCAGCTGCCAGCACAGCAGGCAGGCGGCCAGGGAGGCGAGGCGCAGGGGCCAGCGAAAGAGGGATGTCATGGGCTTCTCCTGCAGGTTGGCGCCAAGCGGAGCGCGGCCCAACAGGGCCCCGCTCGGCATGGGTGCGTTGGGCTTCGCTGCGCTCAGCACCGGCCTGCGTATTCAGCGGCTGGCCAGGGCCTGCTTCTGGTTGGCGCTGGTGAAGTCCAGCGCGGTGCCGCCATTGGCCTGGGCGTAGCGCTCGGCCTGGTCCTTGAGCAGGAAGGCGGACAGCTCGCCCTTGTCGTTGCGCACGAACCAGGCCTGGTTGGCCAGCAGCTTGATGCCGCTGTCGGTGGCCTGGGCGTAGATGGCGCGGATGTCCTTGCCCTCCTGCTCCAGCTGCGCCAGGGCGGCCAGGGCCGCTTCCGGGGAGGCGTAGTGGCGCACCTTGTCTTCGCCGCGCACCCAAATCTGCGCCAGGCGCCTGAAGTCGGTGATCGGCTTGCCGGTGGCGGCGTCATTGGCCACCAGCGGCAGCGGGGCGTAGTTCTTCAGCGCCTTGTCGTAGTCCTGCCCGGCGTCCTTGAAGGCCGCACGGATGAAGCGGTCATCGATGAAGGTGCCGGTGTCCAGGCCGCGGTCGGTCTTCTTCAGCAGCTTGAGGGTGTCGATGGAGGTGGCCACCGCCTGGCGGTATTCCGGCTTCCAGGTGAGGTCGCGGGTCTGCAGGCCGAGGGGGCCGTGGAACAGGTAGTTCACCTCGGCCTCGATGCCGGCGACCTTCTCGATCAGCTCGCTGTACTTCTCCGGCTCGGCGGCCAGCAGGCGGTCGGCCTCCAGGCTGGCGCGCAGGTAGGCGGTGACCACTTCCGGGTACTTCTCGGCGTAGGCGGCGTCCACCAGCGCGCCGTGGAAGGTCGGCGCCCCGGCCTGGGAGCCGTCGTAGATCTTCCGCGCGAAGCCGCGGTTGGGGAACAGCTCGGCGAAGGGCACGAAGTCGGCGTGGGCCTCGATGCGGTTGCTGCGCAGGGAGGAGCCGGCGATCTCCGGCGGCTGGGCGATGATGCGCACGTCCTTCTCCGGGTCCCAGCCCTGGGCGGCGATGGCGCGCAGCAGCATGCCGTGGGCGGTGGAGGCGAAGGGCACGGAGATGGTCTTGCCCTTGAGCTCGGCGATGGACTGCACGCTGGATGAGGCCGGCACCACGATGCCGTTGCCGCTGCCCCGGGTGCTGCCCGAGAGCACGCTGATGAACAGGCTGCGCTTGCCGGCGTCGAGGTGGGCGACGCCGTTGAAGGAGCCGGGGAAGTCGGCCATGGCGCCGAAATCCAGCTTGCCGGCGACCATCTCGTTGGTCAGCGGCGCGCCGCTGGTGAAGTTCTTCCACTCCACCTCGTAGTGGGCGTCCTGGTACTTGCCGTCATGGGGCAGGTACTTCTCCAAGAGGCCCAGCTCGCGGATCAGCAGGCCGCCGGTGGCGCAGTTGATGGTGGTGTCCTGGGTGCCGATGGCGATGCGGATGGTCTCGGCGGAGGCGGACGCGGTGGTAACGGCCAGCGCGAGGCCGGCGATGGTTGCACGTAGGCTCATGGTTCCCCTCGAATCATTGGTCGGGTTGTCGTCTCCGCCACATCGTCGGTGGTGGGAAACGAGGGGGCTTGCAGGCAAGGCGTCCGGCGGCGGGCCGGATGGCGGGTGTCGTTCTTGTGGGTAAAGCGGATCAGCGCAGCAGGTAGGGGATCTCCACCTTCACCGCGCCGGTCGGGCAATCCTTCTCGCAGGGCATGCAGTACCAGCACTCGTCGAAGGCCATATAGGCCTTCTGGGTCGCCGGGTTGATGGCCAGCAGGTCCATCGGGCAGACCTCGACGCACACGGTGCAGCCCTTGTGGGCGATGCACTTGTCTTCGTCGACCGTCACCGGCGCGCTGCTGCGGAAGAAGATGTCCTGGGGTTGAAAGGCCATGTCACGGGTCCTTGGAGCCTTGGGCTCTCTGTTCTGTAGGGTGGGCTTCAGCCCACCGTGGAAGCCCTGCGTAGCGCCATTTGGTGGGCTGAAGCCCACCCTACGGTTGAATGAAAAGCGCGGATTGGGCGGCTTCGGTCTTCACCCGCAGGCGGTCGTAGGCACTCTGTTCTTCCGCATCCAGGGCGATCAGGTAGGGCTCCACCGGCTTCTTGAAGCTGGTCATGGCGCCGTCATCGCCCTTCTTCAGGTGGCAATGGCAGAACCACTCGGCGTCGTTGCGCTCGGGGTGGTCGACGCGGTGGTGGTAGAGGCCCCAGCGGCTTTCCTCGCGGAACAGCGAGGCGCGGGCGGCCATCTCGGCGCAATCGCGGATCACGCTGACTTCCATGGCACGCATCAGCTCGTGGGGGTTGTTGGCCTTCATCTGCCCGAGGTCGCGCTCGATCTCGGCGAAGCGGGTCAGGCCGATCTCCATCTTCCTGGTCACCTTGGGCGGCTGCAGGTAGTCGTTGACCATGCGCCGCAGCTTGTACTCGACCTGGGCCGGCGGCAGGCCATGCTCGCGGTGCAGCGGCGCGTAGACCCGCTCGCGCTCGCGCTCCACCTGGGCCGGGTCGACGGCGGCGAAGTCACGCCCGGCCACGTAGTCGGCGGCGTTGACGCCGGCGAACCAGCCGTAGGTGAAGGCGCCGAGCATGTAGTTGTGCGGCACGGCGGCCATGTCGCCAGCCGCGTAGAGGCCCTTCACCGAGGTCTCGGCCTTCTCGTTGACCCACACGCCCGAGGCGGAGTGGCCGGAGCAGAAGCCGATCTCGGAGATGTGCATCTCCACCATCTGCTGGCGGTAGTCGGTGCCCCGGCCGGCGTGGAACTGGCCACGGCTGGGGCGCTCGTTGCTGTGGAGGATCTCCTCGATGGTCTGGATGGTTTCCTCGGCCAGGTGGTCCAGCTTGAGGAACACCGGGCCGTTGCCGCCTTCGAGCTCCTGGTGGAACTCCCACATCATCTGCCCGCTCCAGTAGTCGCACTCGATGAAGCGCTCGCCCTTGTTGTTGGCGGTGTAGCCGCCCAGGGGGCCGGTGACATAGGCACAGGCGGGGCCGTTGTAGTCCTTGATCAGCGGGTTGATCTGGAAGCACTCCAGGTTCGCCAGCTCCGCCCCGGCGTGGTAGGCCATGGCGTAGCCGTCGCCGGCGTTGGTGGGGTTCTCGTAGGTGCCCATCAGGTAGCCCGAGGACGGCAAACCCAGGCGCCCGGCGGCACCGCAGGCGAGGATCACCGCCTTGGCGCGGATCACCTGGAAATCGCCGCTGCGGCAGTCGAAGCCGAGCACGCCGCAGGCGGCGCCGTCCTCGTCGAGCAGCACGCGGGTGGTGACCAGGCGGTTGGTGATGTTCACCCGCGCACGCTTGAGCTGGCGGTAGAGCACCTTCTTGATGTCGTGGCCCTCGGGCATCGGCAGCACGTAGGCACCCATGTGGTGGACCTTCTTCACCGCGTAGTCGCCGGTCTCGTCCTTCTCGAACTTCACTCCCCAGCGGTCCAGTTGCTCGATGGTCGCGAAGCTGTGGGTGGCATAGGCGTAGACGGCGGCCTGGTTGACGATGCCGTCGTTGGCCACGGTGATTTCCTTGGTGTACTGCTCGGGCGTCGCGTGGCCGGGGATGATGGCGTTGTTCAGCCCGTCCATGCCCATGCTGATGGCGCCGCTGCGCTTGACGTTGGCCTTGTCCACCAGCAGCACGCGCAGCTCGCGGTTCTTCTCCTTGGCCTTGATCGCGGCCATGGGGCCGGCGGTGCCGCCGCCGATGACGACGATGTCGTACTCCTGCTCCAGGGTGTTCATGCCTGTGCTCCCTTCTGGCGGTCGATGCGCAGGCGGTACTGGAAGGCATCGCCGCGGTAGTAGAGGTGCTCGAAGTCCAGCGGCGCGCCGTCGGCGGTGTGGGTCAGGCGCTCGATGCGCATGATCGGCGAGCCCTCCTCCACCTCCAGGGCCTGGGTCAGGTCGCTGTCGGCGAGCACGGCGTCGATGGCGAGGTCGGCGTGGCCCAGGGGGATGCCGCAGTCGTTCTCGAGGATGAGGAAGATGTCGCGGGTGACCAGGTCGGCCTTCTCCAGCTTCTCGCCCACCGCCAGGGGCAGCCAGGTGAGTTCCAGGGACACCGGCTCGCGGTTGATCAGGCGCACGCGCTTGATCTCGATCACCGGGCTGCCCTCCTCCACCTGCAGCCGCTCGGCCACCAGCGCGCTGGCCGGCACCTGCTTGAAGCTGCGCAGGCGGTTGAGCACCTCGTAGCCCATCTGCGTCATGGACTCGGCCAGGCCCTGCAGGGTGGAGACGTTCTGGAACGCCTTGGGCTTGGCGACGAAGGTGCCCTTGCCGTGGATCTTGAAGATCAGCCCTTCCTTCTGCAGGTCGCCCAGCGCCTGGCGCACGGTGATGCGGCTGACATCGAAGGCCTTGCCCAGCTCCGCCTCCGAAGGCATGCGGCTGTGGGGGGGATAGGTGCCATCGAGGATGCGCCCGCGCAGCAGCTCCTTGAGCTGGCTGTAGAGGGGCACCGGGGAAAGGGGAAGCAGTTCGGCCATGTCGTCGCTCGCTCGTGATCCTTACTTGTTATAACAAGTTATGGCGCGAGGATAGCGAGCATAACGAGAGCGGTGGAAATACCGATATCGAATAAGGTTAGAAGCCGGACCGCACCGTTTTGAAAATATTTTTCATTTCCAGGTGAGGTATCTGCCCACCACGTCCGTGTAGGAGGTGGAATGCGATTTATTCGCAAAGAAATCCATCAGCCAGGGGCAGGTCACACCCATGAAGTACAGGACATCGCGGTTGCAGGGTGGCGCATTCAGGCGCCTCGGTCTGGTTTCGGCGCTGCTCGCCCTCGGCCCTGCCGGCGTGCTGCCGCAGGCCATGGCCGCCGGTGCCGAAGCCCCCGCCACTGCGCTGGCCAGCGTGCACGAGTTCGCCATCGCCGCGCAGCCGCTGCCCCAGGCCCTGGCCGCCTTCACCCGGGTCACCGCCCTGGCGCTGGTCTACACCGAGGACGCCGCCTACCAGGTCCAGGCCCCGGCGGTGAACGGTCGCATGAGTGCCGAGCAGGCCCTGGCACGTCTGCTGGCGGGCAGCGGGCTGAGTTATGCACAGGTCAACGCCGGCACCCTGACCCTGGTGCCCCGCAGCGAGGACGGCGCGCTGAACCTCGACGCGGTGAACATCAACTCCCGCCAGCTGGCCGCCGGCAGCTACCAGCCACCGCCCAGCACGCGCCTGATGCGCTCGGAAACTCCGCTGCTGGACATCCCCCAGGCGGTGGCCGTGGTCCCGGCCCAGGCGCTGGTGGACCAGCAGCCACAGAACCTCGACGACGCCCTGGCCAACGTCAGCGGTATCACCCAGGCCAACACCCTCGGCAGCACCCTGGATGCGGTGATGAAGCGCGGCTTCGGCGACAACCGCGACGGCTCGATCCTGCGTGACGGCATGCGCACCATCCAGGGCCGCAACCTCACCGCCAGCGCCGAGCGGGTGGAAGTGCTCAAGGGCCCGTCCTCGATGCTCTACGGCATCCTCGACCCGGGCGGCGTGATCAACGTCATCAGCAAGAAGCCGCAGCTGCAGGCCTACCGCGCCATCACCGGCCGCGCCTCCACCTACGGCGACGGCAAGGACGGCAGCGGCGGCACCCTCGACGTCACCGGCCCCCTGGGGGATTCCGGCCTGGCCTACCGGGTGATCGCCGACTACGACGACGCCGACTACTGGCGCAACTTCGGCCACAGCCGCGACAAGACCTTCGCTCCCTCCTTCGCCTGGTACGGCGAAGACACCACGGTGAACCTCAGCTTCGAGCACCGCGAATACTCGGTGCCCTTCGACCGCGGCACCATCTTCCTCAACGGCAAGCCCCTGTCGGTGCCGGCCACCCGCCGCCTGGACGAGCCCTACAACGTCACCGAGGGCCGCTCGGACCTGATGATCCTCGACCTCGAACACCAGCTGAACGAGGCCTGGAAAGCCCACTTCGCCTACAGCTACAACCGCGACACCTACGACGACTACCAGGCGCGGGTGCAGAGCCAGAACGCCAACGGCACGCTGCGGCGCCGCCTGGACGGCACCCGGGGCGCGGTCAGCACCGAGCACTTCGCCACCTTCGACCTGGACGGCCAGGTGCAGCTGGGCGGCATGCAGCACGACCTGCTGATGGGCGTGGACCACGAGTACCGCAAGTTCTTCCGCGAGGACCTGATCCGCCAGAACACCAGCCTCGGCTTCAACCCCTGGAACCCGGTCTATGGCCAGGTACCGGTGCCCACCACGGTGGCCGCCAGCGACAGCGACCAGACCGACCGCGTGGTCAGCCAGTCCGCCTTCTTCCAGGACTCGGTGCACCTCAACGAGCAGTGGATCTTCATCGCCGGGGCGCGCTACCAGCTCTACGACCAGCTCGCCGGTCGCGGCCGTCCGTTCACCAAGAACACCGATATCGACGGTCAGCTCTGGGTGCCCCGGGTCGGCCTGGTCTACAAGATGACCGACGAGCTGTCCCTCTACGGCGGCTACACCGAGTCCTTTAAACCGAACTCCACCATTGCGCCGCTGAGCGGGACCGGATCGGTGAACGCGATGGCTCCGGAGGAGGGCAAGAGCTGGGAGATCGGCGCCAAGCTGGATATGCCGGGCCGCATCACCGGCACCCTGGCGCTGTTCGATATCGTCAAGGAGAACGTCGCCGTGACCGAACTCGATGGCTCCAACCGAGCAGTGGGTGAAGTCCGCTCACGTGGCATTGAGCTGGATGTCACCGGCCAGGTCACCGACAACCTCAGCCTGATCGGCACCTTTGCGTGGCTGGATGCGGAGCTGACCAAGGACCCGCTCTACAAGGGCAACGAACTGCAGAACGTTGCCAAGCGCAGTGGCTCGCTCTCGGCGGTCTATGACTTCGGCCAGGTGTTCGAGGGTGATCGTTTGCGTGCAGGCTTTGGTGGTCGCTACATCGGCTCCCGTGAGGGCGATGTCGCCAACAGCTTCAACCTGCCTCACTACGCGGTAGCCGACGCCTTCGCCGCCTACGAAACGCCCTTGGGCAACGACAAGCGTCTCAAGCTGCAGCTCAACCTGAAGAACCTCTTCGACAAGACCTACTACAGCTCCTCGGTGAACCAGTGGAACGTCTCCATCGGCGACCCGCGCCTGGTGCAGCTCTCCAGCACCCTGGAGTTCTGAGCCCCGCAGGTAGAGCCAGGCGTAGGGTGGACGTCGCTCTTCACGTCCACCAGCGGAGCCCCGGTCGGCGCCTGAGTACCGATCCACTCCGCATGGTGGACCGGTGAAGCGGGGTCCACCCTACGTCCGGTATTGCTCCATGCTCTGTGCATCGGCGTCGATCCCTTCGCGAATCAATGCGCTCCCACGGAAAAGCCGGTGCCGAGGGTGGACGTCGCCTTTCACGTCCACCAGGCGGCTTCGGGGGCAATAGCGATCAGACGCCGAAACGATCGGTCTCCAGGCCCGCGAGCCCGGTCGGCGTGGCCTCGTCCGCCTCGGTGATGTGGCGGACCATGGCCTGGGCCAGGGGCGAGAGGCTGTAGCCGACGCGGCTGACCACGCCGTAGCGGGTGTAGCACTCCTCCAGGTCGGCCGGCAGGTCCACCGGCTGCAACGCCACCAGGGCGCCCTCGCCGAGGAAGGGCGCGAGGTTGCCCTGGCCGGCGATGCCGATGGCGTCGGAGTTGAGCACCACGTTGAGCAGCGCGTAGCCGTGTTCGCATTCGACGTTGGGGGTGAAGTCCTGGCGGCCGCTGTAGTCCACCAGCACCTTGCGGATGTTCGGGGGGCGGAAGGTGGTGGCCAGCGGGTAGGTGAAGATGTCCGCCGTGCGCACCGCCTCCCGCTGCGCCAGCGGGTGGCCGGCGCGGCAGCAGAAATGCCACTTCTGCGGCTTGAGCTTGTGCACCCGGTAGTCCGGGTCCGCCTCGAAGCGGCGGGTGTCGGCGACGAAGAACTCGATCTCCTCGCTGACCAGCCGCCGGTTCAGGTCCTGCCAGGCGTCCACCTGGAATTGCACCCGCACCTGCGGGAATTCGCCGATGAAGCTTCCCACCGCGCGGGGGATCAGCTGCGCCGCCGGCGCCGGGCCGCTGCCGAAGCGCACCGTCCCCGACTGCAGGCCGTTGAACTGGGCGATCTCGTTGGCCAGGTTGTGCGCGCCGTGCACCAGGCGCCGCGCATGCTCCAGCACCAGCAGGCCCTGCCGGGTGGGGTGCAGCTCCTTGCTCGCGCGGTCCACCAGGCGGCAGCCGGCGCTGTGCTCCAGGGCCTGGATGCTGCGGCTGAAGGCCGACTGGGAAAGGTTCACCGCCGCCGCTGCGGCGACGAAGCTGCGGTGTTCGGCGAGGGCCACGAAGTGGCGGAGCTGGCGCAGGTCGATATGCATTTTCTACATGAAAAGATTCGGTGGATTGCAATTGCCGCAGGCGGCCCCGCTCCTTATAAAGGCAATCTCTTATTCCTCAAAAAACGAAATAAAACTATTAATATGCAATTGATGAATAAGTGATTCGCCACCGCGATTCGGTTCCGCCATACGGAAGTGCTCGCTCGGCTGACCCCCACAGGAGCATGTGCATGAATCGCGTCATCCCGCGCCGCCTCGCCATCGCGAGCGGCCCTTCACCGTCCTTCAAACCGCTGGCGCTCGCCGTGCTGCTGGCCGCCGCCGGCCTGGCCCAGGCCGAAACCGCCGAAAACGACGCCCCCGCGGCGACCGGCGCGCAGACGCCCGCCGCCAGCGAGGAAAAGCGCCTCGGCACCGTCACCGT
This sequence comes from Pseudomonas sp. 57B-090624, assembly GCF_003234055.1. Classification (NCBI taxonomy): domain Bacteria; kingdom Pseudomonadati; phylum Pseudomonadota; class Gammaproteobacteria; order Pseudomonadales; family Pseudomonadaceae; genus Pseudomonas; species Pseudomonas sp. 57B-090624. Next base: position 40,838 of record NZ_QKRU01000049.1, on the reverse strand, counting down.
CAATGCCCGCCGCCGCGAGGAAAGCGCCCAGAGCGTGCCCACGCCCATCAGCGTGCTCGGCGCCGAGACCCTGGAGACCCAGCGCATCTACCGCGTGCAGGACCTGCAGCAACTGGTGCCCAGCACCAACGTCGCCTACGTCCACGCCCGCCAGTCGAGCATCTCCATCCGTGGCCTGGGCAACAACCCCGCCAGCGACGGCCTGGAAGGCAGCGTCGGCGTCTACCTCGACAACGTCTACCTGGGCCGCCCGGGGATGGCGGTGTTCGACCTGCTGGACGTGGAGCAGCTGGAGGTCCTGCGCGGGCCCCAGGGCACCCTGTTCGGCAAGAACACCACCGCCGGCGTGCTCAACATCACCTCGCGCAAACCCACCTTCACCACCGAGCGCAGCCTCCAGAGCTCGGTGGGCGAGGACGGCTACTGGCAGACCCAGGGCAGCGTCTCCGGCGGCCTCACCGAGACCCTCGCCGGGCGCCTGTCGGCCTACCGCACCGAAGACGACGGCTACGTGAAGAACCTCTACAACGGCGACGACCTCAACGGCGGCAAGCGCCAGGGCTTCCGTGGCCAGTTGCTGTTCGAGCCGAGCGAAACCTTCAACCTGCGCTGGATCGGCGAATACAACGAGGAGGATTCCAACAACGGCATCCTCAGCCTGTACAGCACCGGCCCCACCATCAACGGGGTCAACCGCTACGAGCAGCGCGCCGCCGCAGCCGGCGCCACCCTCGTCTCGGGCAAGGACCGCAAGGTCAACTTCGACTCCGACCAGCAGGTGACGGTGTTCCAGGGCGGCACCTCGGTGGAGGCCAACTGGACCCTGCCCAACGACTTCACCCTCACCTCCATCAGCGCCTACCGCTGGTGGGACTTCACCCCGCGCAACGACGACGGCCTCAACGTCTCGGCGGCGATCAACGCCGGCGTCTCGGTGCGCGACAAGCAGTACTCCCAGGAAATCCGCCTGGCCTCGCCCAAGGGCGACGCCTTCGACTACGTGCTGGGCGCCTACTACTTCAAGCAGGACCTGGATAACCACGCCTTCACCTACTACGGGCCCCAGGCCGACATCTGGAACGGCACGCCCGCCGGCGCCCTGGCCAATGTCACCACCCAGGGCGACGGCCACATCGACACCGACAGCTACGCGCTGTTCGCCCAGGCCACCTGGCACCTCACCGAGCGCCTGGACTTCACCGCCGGCATCCGTGGCACCTACGAGGAGAAGGACGCCTGGGTCGAGCGCTTCGCCCCCACCGGCGGCGCGGCGGTCAGCGGCGCGGCGGCCACCGCGCGCCGGGGCCGGGTCGGGGCCTACGACTCGGGCGACCTCAGCCAGCACAGCTTCAGCCCCTCCGGCCTGCTCGCCCTGAGCTACCAGATCAACCCCGACATGCTCGGCTACGCCTCGCTGTCCCACGGCGAGAAATCCGGCGGCATCAACCTCACCGTGGCCAGCGCCCCCACTGCCGGCGCCGACTCCCTGCTGGTGGGCACCGAGCGCGCCAACAACGCCGAGATCGGCTTCAAGAGCACGCTGCTGGACCGCACCCTGCTGCTCAACGCCAACCTGTTCTGGACCGAGGTCCACGGCTACCAGGCCAACGCCTACGACGAAGGCACGCGCACCTCCTACCTGACCAACGCCGGCTCGGTGCGCTCGCGCGGCCTGGAAGTGGAGACCACCTGGCAACCGGTGCGCGGCCTGACGCTCAACGCCAACGGCTCGTGGAACGACGTGCGCTACCTCGCCTACAAGGACGCGCCCTGCGCGCCGGAAGTGGGCTTCGCACCGGGCGCACCGGCCTCCTGCGACCTCTCCGGGCACCAGGTGGTGGGCGCTTCCAAGTACATCGCCAACCTCAACGGCGAGTACCGCTGGCAGCTGCAGGACCGCATCGAGCCCTACGTCACCGCCAGCTACGCCTTCCGCTCGAAAGCCGTCGGCACCATCGACGACTCCGAGTACGGCCAGATCCCCAGCTACGCGGTGGTCAACCTCTCCGGCGGCGTGCGCCTGGACCAGGGCGACAGCGTGCTCGACCTCTCCCTGTGGCTGAAGAACGCCGGTGACAAGACCTACTTCACCAGCCTGTGGAACTCCGCCAATGGCGGCTATGCCGGTGTCCTCGGCACGCCACGGACCCTCGGCGCCACCGCCCGCTACGACTTCTGAGTCAGCGGGGCTACGCGAGCCCCTTACCCACAAGGAAAGAACCATGAAATTCAACGCACTCGGCCTCGCCGCCGCCCTGGTCGCCGGCCAGGCCGCCGCGGCCCCCAGCGTCTACCCCACCGGGGTGACGATCTACGACCCGGCGCGGGCCTGGAACGGCTACGTGATCTTCAGCGCGCCGGACAAGCAGACCCGCCTCATCGACATGAACGGCAACGAGGTGCGGCGCTGGGAAAACGCCGGCTTCCCCGCCGCGCTGATCGACCCGGCGCTCAACGGCGGCAAGCGCGGCCATCTGTTCGTGCAGCTCGAAGAGGTCAAGGAGCCGAGCACGCTGGCCTCCGCCGGCAACGGCCTGCGCAACAAGGTGGTGGGCGAGCTGGACTGGGACGGCCAGGTGGTCTGGCAATGGGGCGACAAGGCCCCGGGCGGCGCCGCCCAGCAGCACCATGACCAGCGCCGGCTGGCCAACGGCAACACCCTGGTGTTGGCCAACCGGCTGCACCCGGTGAAGGGCTTCGAGGTGCCCCAGGTGATCGACGACGTGATCTACGAGGTCACTCCCGCCGGCAAGGTGGCCTGGAGCTGGACCGCCTCCGAGCACCTGGAGGAGTTCGGCTTCACCGCCGAGCAGCTCAAGCTGGTGCGCGCCAGCAAGAACCCCGACGTGCTGCACATCAACAACCTCGGCCCGGTGGGCCCGAACAAATGGTTCGACGGCGGCGACAAGCGCTTCCACCCGGACAACCTGCTGCTCGACTCCCGCGAGGCCAACTTCATCGCCATCATCGACCGCCAGACCGGCAAGGTGGCCTGGCGCCTGGGGCCCAACCTGCCCAGGCTCAACCCCTACGCGCCGGCCCAGGTGCCGCGCCCGGTGGACCAGTTCTCCGGCCAGCACGATGCCCACATCATCCCCGCCGGCCTGCCCGGCGCCGGCAACCTGCTGGTGTTCGACAACCAGGGCGAGGCCGGCTACCCGCGCGTGCCGCTGAGCCTGCTGGGCGGCTCGCGGGTGCTGGAGATCGACCCGGTGAAGGGCGAGATCGTCTGGCAGTACAGCGCCGCCGACAGCGGCCAGCCGGGCTGGGCCTTCTTCAGCGCCTTCATCAGCAGCGCGCGGCGCCTGCCCAACGGCAACACCCTGATCGACGAAGGCAAGTTCGGCCGGGTGTTCCAGGTCACCGCCCAGGGCGAGATCGTCTGGGAATACGTCAGCCCCTACTTCGGCAAGGCGCCCCTGGGCAACGCCCGCAGCAACTGGCTCTACCGCGCGCTGCCGGTGCCCTACGACTGGGTCCCGGAAGGCACCCCGCGCTCCGAGCAGGCGGTCACCCCGCCGGCCCTGGAGCAGTTCCGCGTCTCCACCAATCCCTGATCACCCCCGCCCTGTGGGAGCGAATCCGCTCGCGACCCGCTCCCCGGGGCTTCTAGAAGGACACAGGCCATGAACGCCAAGACCGAAACCCCCGAACTGCCCGAAGGCGCCTGCATCACCGCCCGCGTACCCACCCCCGACACCCGCCTGCTGGGCGACGTGGTGGTCAACCCCTACCAGCTGGCGCCGCTGACCGCCGTGATCCGCGATGGCGGGCGCGCCATCAGCGCCGCCCATGTCCGCGTGCTGGGCCGTGGCGAACGCGGCGTGACCCTGGCCTACGAGGTCTCCGACAGCGCGCTCTGGACCCACGGCGGCATCCCGGTGTTCGGCCTCTACCCCGACCACGTCAACCAGGTGGAGGTGACCTACAAGCTCGATGGCGAGCGCATCGTCGAGCGTTACCAGGTGTATGCCCCGGCGGTGCGCCTGCCGGTGGTGGCCAGCCAGACCGCCGCGCTGCCGGAGGTGGAGCCGGTGAAGGTCGCGCCCGGCTTCGAGCAGCGCCTGTACCTGTTCAACCACCTGCTGGGCGAGATCCCCGGCGGCCGTGCCTTCAAGTGGAACGCCCTGGGCGGCGCCGCCGAATGGGACCAGGTGGGCAACAACTGGATCGCCGACAGCAATGGCGACGTGCGCTGGTACCTGGACATCGAACGCATCCACGACTCCAACCGCCGCGACGGCCTGGGCGGCACCATGGGCTTCCAGCAGACCCGCGACGGCAAGCTGATCTGGGGCCAGGGCCAGACCTACTCCAAGTACGACCTGCTGGGCCGGCGCATCTGGCAACGCAACCTGCCGGACAAGTTCGCCGACTTCTCCCACGAGATCCGCGAGACGCCCCACGGCACCTACCTGCTGCGGGTCGGCACCAGCGACTACCGCCGCCCCGACGGCAAGCGCGTGCGCTCCATCCGCGACCACATCATCGAAGTCAGCGAGGCCGGCGACGTGCTGGAGTTCTGGGACCTCAACCAGATCCTCGACCCCTATCGCGGCGAGTTGCTGGAGACCCTCGGCAAGGCCGCCCTCCAGTTGCCCGCCGGCGTGGAGAAACAGGACGACACCGCCGCCAACGAACTGCTCGAAGGCGACCTGCCCTTCGGCGACACCCCCGGCGTCGGCACCGGGCGCAACTGGGCCCACGTCAACGCCATCGACTACGACCCCAGCGACGACAGCCTCATCATCTCGGCCCGCCACCAGGGCGTGGTGAAGATCGGCCGCGACAAGCAGGTGAAGTGGATCCTCGCCTCGCCCAAGGGCTGGCCCGAGCGCCTGCGCGCCAAGGTGCTGACCCCGGTGGACGCCCAGGGCCAGGCGCTGGCGGAGCAGGACGGCGTCTACGCCGAGGGCTTCGACTGGTCCTGGACCCAGCACACCGCCTGGCTCAGCGGGCGCGGCACGCTGACCGTGTTCGACAACGGCTGGGGCCGAAACTTCGCCCCCACCAAGCTCGCCGGCAACTACAGCCGCGCGGTGGAGTACCGCATCGACGAAGCCCGGGGCACCGTCGAGCAGGTGTGGGAATACGGCAAGGAGCGCGGGGATGCGTGGTACAGCCCCATCACCTCGGTGGTGGAATACCGCGCCGACCGCGACACCCAGTTCATCTACTCCGCCTCGGTGGGCTACCTGACCCCGGAGAAGCTCACCACCAGCGTGCTCAACGAAGTGAAGTACGGCACCCAGGAGGTGCAGGTGGAGCTCAAGGTCCACAGCCGCCAGCCCGGCAGCGTCGGCTACCGCGCCCTGGTGATCGACCTGGAAAGGGCATTCTGACTGCCGGCCCAACACGGCGATCTCGAAGGCCTGCGTAGGGTGGACGTCGCTTTTCACGTCCACCAGCGGAATGATGCCCAACTCCGCATGGTGGACCGGTGAAGCGCGGTCCACCCTACATCCGGCACCCCACCGCAGCGGATCGTTAACCTCGCCGTAACGATCCGACGCCCGGCTTGATTGATGACCCACCGGTCGCGCTCCTAAGGTGCGCTCCACGACAGCGGACCCCGTGGAGCCTCCAATGACAACGACAATCTCCCCACCGCCGCAGTGGTCGCGTCGGCGCGCGGAAAAGCAGCGCCGCCTCGACCGCGTGCGCCACCTCGCCGATGGCGCGGTGCTGCCCGGCGAGCGTATCGTCGAGGCCCTCGAAGCCCTGATCGCCCCCGGCGACCGGGTGGTGCTCGAAGGCAACAACCAGAAGCAGGCGGACTTCCTCTCCCGGTCCCTGGCCAAGGCCGACCCCGGCCGCCTGCATGACCTGCACATGATCATGCCCAGCGTCAGCCGCGCCGAGCACCTGGACCTGTTCGAACGCGGCATCGCCCGCAAGCTGGACTTCTCCTTCGCCGGCCCGCAGAGCCTGCGCATCGGCCAGCTGATGGAAGACGGCCTGCTGGAAGTCGGCGCCATCCACACCTACATCGAGCTGTACTCGCGGCTGGTGGTGGACCTGATCCCCAACGTCACCCTGGTGGCCGGCTTCATGGCCGACCGCGAGGGCAACCTCTACACCGGCCCCAGCACCGAGGACACCCCGGCCCTGGTGGAGCCCACGGCCTTCTCCGACGGCATCGTCATCGCCCAGGTCAACCAGTTGGTGGACGACGTGCGCGACCTGCCGCGCGTGGACATCCCCGCCTCCTGGGTGGACTTCGTGGTGGTGGCCGACAAGCCCTTCTACATCGAGCCGCTGTTCACCCGCGACCCGCGCCACATCAAGCCGGTGCACGTGCTGATGGCGATGATGGCGATCCGCGGCATCTACGAGAAACACAACGTCCAATCCCTCAACCACGGCATCGGCTTCAACACCGCCGCCATCGAGCTGATCCTGCCCACCTACGGCGAGTCCCTGGGGCTGAAGGGCAAGATCTGCCGCAACTGGACGCTCAACCCGCACCCGACGCTGATCCCCGCCATCGAGACCGGCTGGGTGGAAAGCGTGCACTGCTTCGGCACCGAGCTGGGCATGGAGGGCTACATCGCCCAGCGCCCGGACGTGTTCTTCACCGGCCGCGACGGCTCCCTGCGCTCCAACCGCATGCTGTGCCAGCTGGCCGGGCAGTACGCGGTGGACCTGTTCATCGGCGCCACCCTGCAGGTGGACGGCGATGGCCATTCCTCCACCGTCACCCGGGGCCGCCTGGCGGGTTTCGGCGGCGCGCCGAACATGGGCCACGACCCGCGTGGCCGCCGTCACTCCACCCCCGCCTGGCTGGACATGCGCGCCGAGCCCGAGGCCCTGCTGGCGCGCGGCAAGAAGCTGGTGGTGCAGATGGTGGAAACCTTCCAGGAAGGCGGCAAACCCACCTTCGTCGAGACCCTCGACGCCGTCGACGTGGCCCGGAAGACCGGCATGCCCCTGGCGCCGATCATGATCTACGGCGACGACGTCACCCACCTGCTCACCGAGGAAGGTATCGCCTACCTGTACAAGGCGCGCTCCGATGAGGAACGCCGCGCCATGATCGCCGCCGTCGCCGGGGTCACCGCCATCGGTCTGCGCCACGACCCCAGGGACACCGAGCGCATGCGCCGCGAAGGGCTGATCGCCCTGCCCGAGGACCTCGGCATCCGCCGCACCGACGCGACCCGCGAGCTGCTCGCGGCCAAGAGCATCGCCGAGCTGGTGGACTGGTCCGGCGGCCTCTACAACCCCCCGGCCAAGTTCAGGAGCTGGTGATGAATGCACTGATCGCACCCAGCGCCGGGCTGCCCCTGGCCGAGTGGCTGGCGGACCAGGCCGTCGACGCCCTGATCGACGAGGCCGACCTCTCGCCCAAGCCGGCCCTGGTGGACCGGCGCGGCAGCGGCGCCCACACCGACCTGCACCTGGGCATGATGCACGCCTCGGCGCTGGCGCTGTGGCCGGCCTTCAAGGCCATGGCCGAAGCCGCCATCGAACTCGGCACGGTCGGCCAGCCGCTGCGCGAGGCACTGGGCCGCATCGGCCGTGAAGGCGAGGCCGCCATGCTCGCCGTCACCGGCGGGGTCAACACCCATCGCGGCGCCATCTGGGCCCTCGGCCTGCTGGTGGCCGCCGTCGCCCTGGAGCCGGCCAAGGCCGAAGCCGCAGGCATCACCACCCGTGCCGCGCGCATCGCCCTGATCGATGACCGCGCCGCGCCCCGGCAGGACAGCCACGGCAGTCGTGTCGCCCAGCGCTACGGCGCCCGGGGCGCGCGGGAGGAGGCCCAGCTGGGCTTCCCCGCCGTGCGCTTGCACGGCCTGCCGCAGCTGCAGCGCAGCCGCGCCCAGGGCAGCGGCGAGCAGAACGCCCGGCTCGATGCGCTGCTGGCGATCATGGCCGAGCTGGCCGACACCTGCGTGCTCTGGCGCGCCGGCCCCGAGGGGCTCGCCGCCATGCAGCGGGGCGCCCGCGCGGTGCTCGACGCCGGGGGCTGCGCCAGCCTCGACGGGCGCCGCCGGCTGCGCGAACTGGAAACCCGTTTGCTGGGGCTCAATGCCTCGCCGGGCGGCGCGGCCGATCTGCTCGCCGCCTGTTTGTTCATCGACCGAGTCGGGAGCTGACCATGGAAACCCTGTCTTTCGAATTCCCCGCCGGGCAACCCGCCTTTGGCCGCGCGCTGGTGGGCTGCGTCGGCTCCGGCGACCTGGAAGTGCTGCTGGAGCCCGGCCTCGCCGGCAAGTTGTCGATCCAGGTGGTGACCTCGGTGAACGGCAGCGAAGCCCGCTGGCGGCACCTGTTCGAGCGCATGTTCGCCGGCCAGTCGCTGCCGGCCCTGTGCATCGACATCCACGATTTCGGCGCCACCCCCGGCGTGGTGCGCCTGCGCCTGGAGCAGGCCCTGGAGGAGGTGACCCATGACTGACCACGCACGCCTTTTGGCCACCCGCAGCTTCGTCGAACTGGGCGCCCGCCAGCGCGCCCGCAAATTGCTCGACCCGGGCTCGTTCCGCGAGCTGGTGGGGCCCTTCGAGCGGCTGGTCTCCCCCTGGCTGCCGCGCCAGGGCATCGTGCCCCAGGCCGACGACGGCGTGGTGGTGGCCAAGGGCAGCATCAATGGCCAGCCGGCAGTGATCGCCGCCATCGAGGGCGCCTTCCAGGGCGGCAGCCTGGGCGAGGTGGGCGGCGCCAAGATCGCCGGCCTGCTGGAGCTGGCCGCCGAGGACAACCGCCAGGGCATTCCCACCTGCGCCGTGCTGCTGCTGGAAACCGGTGGTGTGCGCCTGCAGGAGGCCAACCTGGGGCTCGCCGCCATCGCCGAGATCCAGGCCGCCATCGTCGAGCTGCGCCAGTACCAGCCGGTGGTCGGCCTGGTGGCCGGGCCGGTGGGCTGCTTCGGTGGCATGTCCATCGCCGCCGGGCTGTGCAGCCACCTGCTGGTCACCCGCGAGGCGCGCCTGGGCCTCAACGGCCCGCAGGTGATCGAGCAGGAAGCCGGCATCGAGGAATACGACTCCCGCGACCGGCCCTTCATCTGGAGCCTCACCGGTGGCGAGCAGCGCATGGCCAGCCACCTGGTGGATGGCTATGTCGCCGACGATATAGACGCCATCCGCGAAGCCGTGCGCGCGTTGCTCGCCAGCCCGGAGCAGACGCTGCCGCGCAGCCGCCGCCACGCCTGGTTCCTCGAACGCCTGGCGCGCCTGGGCGATGACTGCGCACACCTGGACGCCGCCGCCGTGCGCGCCCTCTACGCCGGAGAACAGCCATGAGCCGTGGAATGAACTGGTTGCACGCCCTCGCCGGGGCCGATGAGCAGGCCGGCTATCCGGCCTCGGTGAAGGTGATCGACGGCGAGGTGGGCAGCCGCGCCGCGCGCTTCATCGCCGTGGTCGCGGATGCCGCCAACCCCTTCCCCCGCGCCCGCAACGGCGAGGTGGGCCTGCTGGAAGGCTGGGGCCTGGCCAAGGCGGTGGATGACGCCATCGAGGCCGACGCCGGGCGCGGCACCAAGCGCGTGCTGGTGGCCGTGGTGGACGTGCCCAGCCAGGCCTACGGCCGCCGCGAAGAAGCCTTGGGGATACACCAGGCCCTGGCCGGCGCGGTGGACGCCTATGCCCGCGCCCGCCTCGCCGGGCACCCGGTGATCGGGCTGCTGGTGGGCAAGGCCATGTCCGGCGCCTTCCTCGCCCACGGCTACCAGGCCCAGCGGCTGATCGCCCTGGACGACGCCGGGGTGATGGTCCACGCCATGGGCAAGGCCGCTGCCGCGCGCATCACCCTGCGCAGCGTCGACGAGCTGGAAGCCCTCGCCGCGACCATCCCGCCCATGGCTTACGACCTGGGCAACTACGCCTCCCTCGGCCTGCTCTGGGAGCGCCTGGCTGTGGATAACGTCGAGCAGCCCGCTGCCGTCGATGTCGCCCGGGTGCGCGATTGCCTGGTGCGCGCGGTGGCGGATATCGGCACCAGCACCGACCTGCGCGGGCGCCTCGGCGCCGAGAACCGCGCGGCCTCGACGAAGGTGCGGGCGATGCTGCGGGCGCAGTGGTAAGGCCCTCGCACAGGAGCGGACCATGAAGGCCAATCATCCTCACGATCTCCTCTGGGGCCTCGCCCCGGAGCAACTGCCCGCCGAGGCCCCGGCCTGGGCGCGGCAGGTGCTCGCCGCCGGCCAGCCGGTGGTGGTGCGCCGCGCCCTGTGCGAGCCGGGTTGGGTCGCCGTGGGGGTGCGTGGCGCCAGCCGCGAACAGCGCTTCGCCACGCTGATGCCCCTTGCCGCCATCCAGCGCAGCATCAGCCCGCAGCAGCTGCGTCCGCGCACCGCCGGGCACTGGCCGGCGCTGCGCGCGCTGGTCGAGGTGGCGCCACTGCTGGAGGCCACCGGCCTCGCCTGGGGCCCCACCGGCAGCGTCGGTTTCGAGCTGGCCACCGGCGTGCCGGTGCTGCATGCCGAAAGCGATCTCGACCTGCTGCTGCGCACCCCCGAGCCCTTCGAGCGCCCGCGCGCCCGTGAGCTGCTGGCGCTGCTCGACCGCGCCTGCTGCCGCATCGACCTGCAACTGGAAACCCCGTTCGGCGCCATCGCCCTGCGCGAATGGGCCGGCGATTCCCGCCGCGTGCTGCTCAAGTGCGCAGAGGGCGCGCGCCTTGTGGATAACCCCTGGCAGGCCCTGGAGCACGCGGCGTGAGCAGCCTCTTCGCCTTCCCCGGCCAGGGCGCGCAGCAGGTGGGCATGCTCCACCAGCTGCCACCCGAAGCACGTGCCTGCCTCGACGAGGCCAGCGCGGCGCTGGGCGAAGACGTGCTGGCGCTGGACTCGGCCAAGGCGCTGCAAGGCACCCGCGCGGTGCAGCTGTGCCTGCTGATCACCGGGGTCGCCTGCGCGCGCCTTCTGTTGCAGGAGAGCCCGGCGCCGGAGCATGTGGCCGGCCTGTCCATCGGCGCCTACGGGGCGGCGGTGGTTGCCGGTGCCCTGGCATTCACCGATGCGCTGCGCCTGGTGGCCCTGCGCGGCGAGCTGATGCAACAGGCTTATCCACAGGGCTACGGCATGACCGCCATCGGCGGGCTCGACCTCGGCACCCTGGAAGCGCTGCTCGCGGAGGCCGAAGGCCCGGTGTTCCTGGCCAACATCAACGCGGACAACCAGCAGGTGATCGCCGGCAGCGACGCGGCGATGGCCGCCGTCGCCGCGCGTGCCCGCGCCCTGGGGGCCGGCCTGGCGAAGCGCCTGGCGGTCAGCGTGCCGTCCCATTGCCCGTTGCTGGAGGCGCCGGCCCGCGAGCTGGCCAGCGCCTTCGCCGACGTACGGATGCACCGCCCGGTGATCGGCTACCTCAGCGGCACCAGCGCGCGGCCGATCCACGACCCCGAGCGCCTGCGCGACGACCTCGCCTTCAACATGTGCCGCGTGGTCGACTGGCACGGCACCCTGCGCAACGCCTATGAGCGCGGCGTGCGCCTGCACATCGAACTGCCCCCCGGTGCCGTGCTCAGCGGCCTGGCGCGGCGCATCTTCGACCCAGGCACGGTGATCGCCTTCCAGGGCACCCGCCGCGATACGCTGGACGCCCTGTTGCGTCGGGAGGTGAGCCGGACCCGATAACCGCCGTGCGCTTCGAAGGACAACAACAAGCAACTTCGACCCAATGCGAGGACAACAACAATGATCATCTACGGTGTAGCCTTCCTGGCCCTGTGCACCCTTGTCGGCCTGTTCATCGGCGAACTCCTGGGCAAGCTCCTGGGCGTACCCGCCAACGTCGGTGGCGTGGGCATCGCCATGCTGCTGCTCATCTTCATCGGCAGCACCCTGCACAAGCGCGGCCTGATGGGCGCCAAGAGCGAGCAGGGCGTGGAATTCTGGAGCGCCATCTACATCCCCATCGTGGTCGCCATGGCTGCCCAGCAGAACGTGCTCGGCGCGCTGTCCGGCGGCCCCATGGCCATCCTCGCCGGTGTCGCGGCGGTGGCCCTCGGCTTCGCCATGGTTCCGGTGCTGGACCGCCTCGGCCAAAAGAAGCCCGACGCGGCGCCCGCCGCTGACGCCCTGAAGCCTCTGCAACGGTGACCGCCATGTACGAATCCATGATGAAAGTGATCGGCGGCTACGGGCTGATCAGCGGCTTCGCCGTCATCGGCGTGACCATGTGGCTGTCCTACTGGCTCTCCGACAGGCTCACCCGGGGCCGCCTGCACGGCTCGGCCATCGCCATCTTCCTCGGCCTGGCGCTGTCCTACGTGGGCGGCGTGATGACCGGCGGGCAGAAAGGCCTGGTGGACATCCCGCTGCTGTCCGGCATCGGCCTGCTCGGCGGCGCCATGCTGCGCGACTTCGCCATCGTCGCCACGGCCTTCGGGGTCAATATCGAGGAGCTCAAGCGCGCCGGCGTGTCCGGGGTGGTGGCGCTGTTCCTGGGCATCGGCACCTCCTTCGTCGCCGGGGTCGGCGTGGCGCTGGCCTTCGGCTACACCGACGCGGTGAGCCTGACCACCATCGGCGCGGGGGCGGTGACCTACATCGTCGGCCCGGTGACCGGCGCGGCCATCGGCGCCAGCTCCGAGGTGATGGCGCTGTCCATCGCCGCCGGCCTGGTGAAGGCCATCCTGGTGATGGTGGCGACGCCCTTCGTGGCGCCCTTCATCGGCCTCAACAACCCGCGCACGGCGGTGATCTTCGGTGGCCTGATGGGCACCTCCAGCGGCGTGGCCGGGGGCCTGGCGGCCACCGATCCCAAGCTGGTGCCCTACGGCTGCCTGACCGCCGCCTTCTACACCGCCCTGGGCTGCCTGCTGGGCCCGTCGCTGCTGTTCTTCGTCATGCGCGCTCTGATGGGCTGACGGTGCCGGCAGGCCGCTGATCGAGGGCGCTGTCAACGCCGCAGCGGCAGCGCATCTGGCTTTTCATCAGCCTGCTAGGTCGGGGCTGCGCTTTGGTTTAGCATCCCCGCTCTCGTCGGGGCGCGACGACCCGCTGGGGCGTCGCGCCGTCTTCGTCCCACCCAGCCTGGTCGTCCCGATGCCCGTACTGCGAGCCCGCCTGCTCATCCCGTTCCTGCTCCTGCCCGGCCTGGCCCAGGCCGCCGAGGTCGACGGCGCCAGCCTGGGCCTGCTCTGGGCGCTGCCGTTCGCCGGCATCCTGCTGAGCATCGCGCTGCTGCCGATCATCGCCGGTGACTTCTGGCACCAGCATTACGGCAAGATCACCGCCGGCTGGACGCTGCTGTTCCTGGTGCCCTTCATCGCCCGCTTCGGCCCCCACGCGACCCTGGCCATGGGCATGCACGTGCTGTTCGCCGAATACCTGCCCTTCATCGTGCTGCTGCTGGCGCTATTCACCATCTCCGGCGGCATCCTGGTGCAGGGCAACCTGCACGGTTCGGCCTGGCTCAACACCCGGCTGCTCGCCCTGGGCACGCTGCTGGCCTCGGTGATGGGCACCACGGGCGCGGCCATGCTGCTGATCCGCCCGCTGCTGCGCGCCAACGACAACCGCCGGCACAACGCCCACGTGGTGGTGTTCTTCATCTTCCTGGTGGCCAATGTCGGCGGCGGGCTGACGCCGCTGGGCGACCCGCCGCTGTTCCTCGGCTTCCTCAAGGGCGTAGACTTCTTCTGGACCCTGAAGCACATGGCCCTGCCGGTGCTGGCCATGGCCCTGCCATTGCTGGCGATCTTCTACGTGTTCGATCGCTACCTCTTCAGCCGCGAGGACGAACTGGCTCTCGTCGATCCCACCCCCGATACGCCGCTGCACGTTCACGGGCAGTTCAACTTCCTGCTGCTGGCCGGCGTGGTCGGTGCGGTGCTGCTCTCGGGGGTGTGGAAGCCGGGCATCGGCTTCGAGCTGCCCGGCATCCGCGTGGAGCTGCAGAACCTGGTGCGCGACGGCCTGCTGCTGGCCCTGGCGGGGTTGTCGCTGTGGCTGACCCCCGGCTGGACGCGCAGGGGCAACGAATTCAACTGGGGGCCGATCGTCGAGGTGGCCAAGCTGTTCGCCGGCATCTTCCTCACCCTCACCCCGCTGATCGCCATCCTCCGCGCCGGCCGCGACGGGCACCTGGCAGCGGTGGTCGCCGCCGTCACCGGTGCCGATGGCCAACCGCTGGACACCATGTATTTCTGGATGACCGGGGTGCTCTCCAGCTTCCTCGACAACGCGCCCACCTACCTGGTGTTCTTCAACCTCGCCTCCGGCGATGCGCAGGTGATGATGGAGCGGTTGCCGCAGACCCTGCTGGCGATCTCCATGAGCTCGGTGTTCATGGGCGCCATGACCTACGTCGGCAACGCCCCGAACTTCATGGTCAAGGCCATCGCCGAGCAGCGCGGGGTGAAGATGCCGAGCTTCTTCGGCTACCTGCTCTGGTCCTGCGCCGTGCTGCTGCCGCTGCTGGCGGTGCTGCAGTGGGTGATGCTCTAAGGGGGCGCTCGGCGTTCCCTGCAGGGGCGACTTCAGTGGTCCTGTCTGCGTCAAGTGTCGCTGGAAGATTTGAGCCCGGCTGATTGCCGAGTCCCGGTGCGGCTCTTGGTTTCGCCCACCCGGGCGAGTCCCGTACGGGTCTGGCTTCGCCAGAACCTTCCTCGATGTGCGCATCACGCTCGGGGCACGGTGACTTGCGTAGGGTGGCGTAAAGCGAAGCGAAACCCACGCGGTGGGCGTGACAGGGAGTCATGAATGCTCGGAAAGTACCTTGCTTTAAAACCACAACAGCTAACGCAGACAGAGCCACTTTCAGTCGCCCGACGGCGCCGCCTTCACCCCCCGCGCGCCAGGCTGTACATCCGGCACTCGGCCAGCAGCGCCAGCAGGTTCGGGTCGCGCTCCTTGGCCTTGAGGAAGACCACGCCGATGTGCTGCTGCAGGCGGTAGCGCGCCTGCAGCGGGATGAGCTTCACCCGGTTCTCGTACACCGCGGCGATGCGCCCGGGCAGCAGGGCGTAGCCGACCCCGGAGCTGACCATGCTGAGCAGGGTGAAGATGTCGTTCACCTGCATCGCCACCTTCGGCTCGAAGCCCGCCTGCTCGAACACCCGGCCGCCGTCGCGGTGGGTGGCGAAGCCCTGGGTCAGGGTGATGAAGGTGGAGTCGGCCAGGTCCGCCAGGTCCACCTCGGGCTGGCCGGCGAAGGGCGAGTCGGTGGGCACGGCGAGGAAGATGTCGTCGGAGAACAGCGGCAGCTGCTCGCAATCGGCATCGCTCACGCCCTCGTCGAGGGACACCAGGATGGCGTCCAGCTCCATGTTCTTCAGCTTGTAGAAAAGATCGACGTTGGAGCCGAGGATCAGGTCGATGTTCAGCTCGCTGCGCCGCAGCTTCAGCCCCATGATCAGCTGCGGCACCGTCTTCACCGTCAGCGAATAGAGCGAGCCGAGCTTGAAGCGCTCGGCCGAGAAGCCTGCCGCCTCACGGGTCAGGCGCACCGTCTCGAGCACGTCCTGCACCAGCTTCTGCGCGCGCTCCTCCAGCACGAAGGCGCTCTCCAGCGGCGTCAGGTTGCGCCCCTCGTGCTTGAACAGCGGGCAGCGCAGGGCGCTCTCCAGGGAGTGGATGGCGCGGTGCACGCTGACGTTGCTGGTGTTCAGCTCCGCCGCCGCGCGGGAGAGGTTGCCGCTGCGCATGAAGGCGAGGAAAGTCTGCAGCTTCTTCAGGGTGAGTTCGTCGTCGATCTGCATGGCACCGCGTCCGGGTGGCTGGAGCGAAGAGGCCATCCTACAAGCTCGGGCCCGCGAACCCGATGGGACCTTTAGTGAATAAGCTAATAATGCATAAGCAAATAAATTCTTATTCCTTAACAGATATATGAGCAGCCCCTAGACTCCCCTTCGTCGAAACATTGCACGGAGGGCTCGCCATGCGCAGCCAGGCCATTCGCTACCTGATCCTGCCGGGATGGCAGGGCTCGCCAGACGAGCATTGGCAGAGCCATTGGCAACGCACCCTGCCCAACGCCAGCCGCGTCGAGCAGGCCGACTGGGACCTGCCCGAGCGAGAGGTCTGGGTGACGGCGCTGGAGCGCGCCATCGACGCCGAGCGCACGCCGGTGATCCTCATCGCCCACAGCCTGGGCTGCGTCACCGTCGCCCACTGGGCCCGGCAGGCCGACCCGGACGTACTGCGCCGGGTGCGTGGCGCGCTGCTGGTGGCACCGGCCGATGTCGAGCGCCCCGGCTGCCCCGAGCCGCTGCGCGGTTTCGCCCCCATTCCCCAGGCCTCGCTGCCCTTCCCCACGCTGCTGGTGGGTTCGGACAACGACCACGCCGCCAGCACCCCGCGCGCGCTGGAACTGGCCCGCCACTGGGGCGCCGAGCCGGCCATCCTCGCGGGTGCCGGGCACATCAACGTGAAGTCCGGCCACCAGCGCTGGGAGCAGGGCTTCGCCTACCTCTACCGCCTGCAGGGGCGCATCGAGCAGCTGACCCGCAAGCGCGCCTGAGCCGGGCGCGCCTCCATTCATCGCGTGACGTCCGGGACCTGCCAGCGCGCAGGCCCCGGCGGGAGATTTCGTCCATGAGCCAGCCAGCCAATGGCCAACCCCTGCTGACCTTCGCCGACGCTGACCGCAGCCCGCTGAGCATCCGAGCCCGCGCGCTGGTGTTCGTCGACGCCCGTTCGCGGCGCCTGCGGGAGGAAATCGAACACCTGGCACCGGCCGCCGTGCCGGTGCTGATCCAGGGCGAGACCGGCACCGGCAAGGAGCTGCTGGCGCGGCAGATCCACCGCGCCAGCGAGCGGCCGGGGCTGTTCGTCGCGGTCAACTGCGGCGCCATCAGCAAGGCCTATGCCGAGGCCGAGCTGTTCGGCCACGCCCCCGGCGCCCATGCCGGTTCGGCCAGCAGCCGCGCCGGCTGGTTCGGCTCGGCCAACGGCGGGACGCTCTACCTGGACGAGATCGGCGACCTGCCGCTGCCGCTCCAGGCGCGCCTGCTGGCGGCCCTGGAAAGCCGCGAGGTGACCCGCGTCGGCGCCCAGCAGCCGACCCCGGTGGACGTGCGCCTGGTGGCCGCCACCAGCATCGACCTGGCCCAGGCGGTGCGCGCCGGCAAGTTCGACGAGCGGCTCTACCAGTACCTCAACGAAGGGCGCGTGGAACTGCCGCCGCTGCGCGAGCGCCCCGACGACATCCTGCCGCTGGCCGAGTACTTCCTCGGCATCTACGCCCAGCGCCTCGACCTGCCGCTGCCGCTGATCGGCGCCCAGGCCCAGGCGGCGCTGGAGGGCTACCCCTGGCCGGGCAACACCCGCGAGTTGGAGAACAGCATCCACTTCGCCCTGCTGGTGAGCGACGGCGAGGAGATTCAGCCGCACCACCTCAACCTGCCGCCCGCACCGAGTTATGCACAGCTCGCCCAGCAGCTGCGCCAGTTGGCGGCCAACGATGTGGACAACCTGCGGCAGCTGTTCGCCGAGGTGCTGGCGGGGTAGGACGTCGAGGGGGCAAGGGGTGGGTCGACGAGATGCGACCCACCCGGAGGCAGGCCCTAGCCGTGCAGGTGGAACAGCTTGTGCACGATGCGCCAGCGGCCGTCGATCTTCAGCAGCGAGAGGTAATCGGTGAAGTCCAGGCCGGCGTAGACGTCGGTGACCTTGGCCAGGGCGGTGTCGCCGGTGAGGTCCAGGGACTCCAGCCGCCACACCGGTGCTTCGCCCTCGGCCACCACCGGGCCCCTGGCCTGCAGGCCGGCGATGAAGGCCTCCGGCGAGAGCCACTGCAGGTCCGGGCCGAAGTGCCCGACGATGCGGCTGTCGGGGTGGAAGGCGCTGCGCAACAGCGTCGCGTCCGCCCGCACCATGCCTTCCACGTAATCCCGTACCACCGCCTCGATGGCCTGGCGTTCCGCTTCCATGTCCGTGCTCCTGTCGCGTGGGAAAGGCCAGAGCCTAGCCCGCCCGGACCGATACCGCAGCTCCCGATGTTCCGTACCGCGAACCCTCCCGGTCGCATCATGCGGGTGCGGCTCATACCGCCCGTAGGATGGGCTGAGCTACGCGAAGCCCATCACTCCGATGCTCGGCGCGCGGCTCGGAGCTGGACGGTGGATCAATGGATCTGCCCGGCCGCCTGGAGGCGCTCGCGGGTGGCGCGCAGGCGCGGCAGGGGCAGGCACACCAGCAGGGTGGCGACCAGCACGGCCACGCCCATCAGCGGCAGGTTGGCCAGGCCCATCCCGGTGCTCAGCCACAGGCCGCCGACGAAGGCGCCGCTGGCGTTGCCCAGGTTGAAGGCCGCGTGGCTGAGGGTGGCGGCGAGGCTGGCGGATTCGCCGGCCTGTTCCACCAGCAGCAACTGCAGCGGCGAGGAGATGGCGAAGCTCGCCACGCCCCAGAGGAACAGGCAGGCCAGCGCCAGCACCGGCACCTGGGCGAAGACGAACAGCCCCACCAGGCACAGGGCGCTCACCGCGAAGGCCCCGGGCAGGGCGAAGCGCAAGCCCTTGTCCGCCAGGCGCCCGCCCAGCAGGTTGCCGATTGTCAGGCCGATGCCGAACAGCAGCAGGGCGAAGTTGGCGTGCTCCGGGCTGAAGCCGGAGACATCGCGCAGCAGCGGGCTGATGTAGGTGAACACGCCGAACAGCGCCACCGACGACAGGCTGCACACCCCCAGCGCATGCAGCACCGGCCGCCGGAAGATGCCGTCCCAGGCACCGGCGGCGTTGGGCTGCGGCCTGGCCGTGGCCGGCAGCCAGAGGAACTGCGCCAGCAGCGTCAGCAGGCCCAGGCCCGCCACCACCATGAAGGTCACCCGCCAACTGGTGGCCTGGCCCAGCCAGGCGCCGGCCGGCACCCCGAGCACGTTGGCGATGGTCAGCCCGCTGAGCACCAGCGCCATGGCCGAGGCGCGGCGATGGGGCGGTGCCAGCTCGGCGGCCAGCAGGGTGGCGCAGCCGAAGAAGCCGGCATGGCTGAAGGCGGTGAACATGCGCGCCGCCAGCAGCCATTCGTAGCTGGGGGCCAGGGCGCAGGCGAGGTTGCCCAGGGCGTAGGCGCCCATCAGCCAGAGCAGCGCCTGGCGCCGGGGCAGGCGCCCCAGCAGCGGGCCCAGCAGCGGCGCGCCGATGACCACGCCCATGGCGTAGGCGCTGACCAGCAGGCCGGCGTCGGAGAGGCTCACGGAAAGGTCCTGGGCCACCTCGGGCAGCAGGCCCATGATGATGAATTCGCTGCTGCCGACGACGAAGCCGCCAAGGGCCAGGGCGAGCAGGGGGAGGGAGAGAAGGGTCGAGGGATTCATGGCAAGAGGCAGGGCTTGTTGCGAGGGGGCGCGGATTCTACGCGCTTTCCCGGGCGATGACCTGGCAGTCGAGCAGATTCAGGCGCTCCACCTCGCCCTCCACCGGCAGCACGCCCAGCGCCTCCAGCACCCGGGTGGCGGCGCGCTCGCCGATCTCCAGCGCCGGCGGGCGGATGGTGGTGAGGCTGGGCAGCAGCATCTCGGCGAACGGGTAGTCGCCAAAACCCATCACCGCGCAGTCCCCCGGCAGGTCCAGGCCCGCCCGCTGGCCGGCGAGCAGGCCGCCGGCGGCGAGGTTGTCGTTGGCGAAGATGATCGCGTCCGGCCGGGGCGAGCGCTTCATCAGCGCCTCCATGGCCTGCTTGCCGGCCTCGAAGGGCGCCAGGCCGCTGCTGGGCACGAAGACCCAGGGCTCGAGGCCGGCCTCGCGCAGGGTGTCGGCGTAGCCGTCGCGGCGGTCCAGGGCGCTGAAGTCGCCGGCGGCGCTGTTCTGCACGAAGGCGATGCGCGTGTGCCCCTTGTCCAGCAGGTAGCGGGCGGCGGCGACGCCCACGTCGCGGTGGAGGAAACCCACCTGCATCGGCGCGCGCTCGGGCTGGTAGTCCCAGACCTCGACGACCGGGATGTCCGCCTCGGCGAGCATCTTCTCGGTGCCGGGGCTGTGGAAATGGCTGGTGACCACCAGGGCTGCCGGCGACCAGCCGAGGAAGGCGCGCACGGCGCTCTCTTCCTGCTCCTCGGAGAAGTAGCTGGAGGCCAGCAGCAGCTGGTAGCCGTGGCGCGCCAGGGTGTCGCTGAAGCCCTGGATGGTGTTGGCGAAGATCGGCCCGGAGATGTTGGGGATGACCATGCCGACGATGCGTCCGCGCGCCGAGGCCAGGCCGCCGGCCACAAGGTTGGGCACGTAGCCCAGCTCGGCCACCGCCGTTTCGATGCGCCCGCGCAGTTCCTCGGAGACCTGCTCCGGCTGGTTGAAGTAGCGCGACACGGTGATGGCGGACACGCCGACGCGCTCGGCCACGGCGCTGAGGGTGACGCGTCCCGCGCCTCGGCGCTTGCGGGGGCTGCTCATGAAATGATCATCCTGAAAGGCATATAAAAGTAATTTTTAATTATTTGACGATCTATTGGCGTCGCTCGGATACTGGCGATGTTAGCGCTAACAACGAACGGCTGTCTGCCTTTTTGCTGCCACTCGCACGAGCGAGACCAGACCGCGACAGCCCACAAGGAGCCTGCCACGCAGCAGGCACGTCTGGTCTCCGCAGGGCAGTGAAACGAGCATGAGCATCCACAGCAATCCGGCCGCACCGCGCGGCCTTCGCACCTCCCACGGCGGGCGCCGCAGCCCGCTGGCCATCGGTATCCTTCTGGCGGCGCTGGGGAGCGCCGCCGGGGCCGCCGAGCGCACCCCCGACAGTACCGCCGACGGCCAGAAGGCCGCGCCCACGCTGAAGACGGTGACCGTCACCGCCACCCGCCGCGAAGCCAGCCTGCAGGACGTGCCGGTGGCCGTCTCCGTGGTGCAGGGCGAGCAGCTGGAGCGCGACAACCGCAACAACGTCGGCGCCATCGTCCAGCAGGTGCCGACCCTCAACTACCGCACCGGTGCCTCCAACAAGGACACCTCGCTGTTCATCCGCGGCGTCGGCACCATCTCCACCTCGCCGGGGGTCGAGCCCACGGTGGCCACGGTGGTGGACGGCGTGGTGTTCGGCCGCCCCGGGCAATCCACCCTGGACCTGCTGGACCTGGAGCGCATCGAAGTGCTGCGCGGCCCCCAGGGCACCCTGTTCGGCAAGAACGCCTCGGCCGGCGTACTCAACATCGTCAGCCAGGACCCGCCCGAGCAGGGCCACGGCTACGTGGACTACTCGCACTTCGGCGGCGGCAACGAGAACCGCCTGCGCTTCGGCATCGGCGGCCGCCTGAGCGACACCCTGAAAGGCTCCCTGAGCACCCTGCTGGGGCGCTACGACGGCAACGTCGAGAACGTCGCCAACGGCCACGACGTCAACGGCTACGACCGCAAGGGCGTGCGCGGCAAGCTGGTGTTCGAGCCGGACGACGCGCTCAAGGTGACCCTGATCGCCGACCGCATGGAGGGCGAGGACACCCTGCCCAGCGGCGTGATCACCTCCACCAGCAGCGCGGCCTTCGCCAGCGCCCTGCGCCCGGTGGTGCCGAGCGACCACAACCGCGACATCCGCAGCGACTACAAGACCTACGTCGAGGACACCAACAGCGGCCTGTCCGGGCAGGTGGACTGGAAGCTGGGGGACTTCACCCTCACCTCCATCACCGCCTGGCGCGGCTGGGACAACACCCAGTACCAGGACGGCGACCGCTCGGCGCAGCTGCCGCTGACCGCCTCCCACGACAAGGGCGAGGTGGACTACGACCAGTACTCCCAGGAGTTCCGCCTGGCCTCGCCCAAGGGCGGCTTCAACGAATACGTGGTCGGTGCCTACTACTTCCATGGCCGCTCCGAGGAGACCTACCGGCGCCTGTCGGTCAACGGCGGCACCCCCAACAGCGGCCGCGCCGACTACAGCGTGACCAACGACAGCGTCGCGCTGTTCGGCGAGAACACCTTCAACCTCACCGACGACTTCCGCGCGCTGTTCGGCCTGCGCTGGACCCACGACGACCTGGAGTACGACCACCGCCGCACGTCCACCTCCGCCACCGCCGTCACCGGCATCCAGCCCTCCACCGCCAGCTCGGGCTCGGTGGACGAGGACGGCTGGTCCGGCCGCACCGGCCTGCAGTACGACTTCAGCGACGACCTGATGGGCTACGCCACCTACTCGCGCGGCTACAAGGGCCCGGCCTACAACGTGTTCTTCAACATGCAGCCGCGCGACACCGGGGCGCTCAAGCCGGAGACTTCCGACTCCTACGAGCTGGGCCTCAAGGCCACCGCCCTGGACAAGCGCCTGAGCGCCAACCTGGCGGTGTTCCACACCGACTACGACGACTACCAGGCGAACTTCTTCGACACCGTGGCCAACCAGGTGGTGACCCGCCTGATCAACGCCGGCAGCGTGAAGACCCAGGGCGTGGAGCTGGACACCAGCTTCCAGGCCACCCGCCAGCTCAAGCTGTCCGCCGCCCTGGCCTACACCAAGGCGCGGGTGGACCACTTCAACTGCCCGCCCGGCGCCGCCGCCACCTGCAACATCGACGGCGGCCGCTTGCCCTTCACCCCGGACTGGAAGGCCTACGTGCGCGCCGACTACAGCATCCCGCTGGACAACGGCCTGGATGTGGAACTGTCCACCGACTACAGCTGGCAGGACGAGGTGCAGTTCAGCCTCGACCAGAACCCGGACACCGTGCAGGGCGCCTACGGCATCTGGAACGCCAGCATCGCCCTGGCCGACTACAACGCCGGCTGGCGCGTGGCGCTGCTGGGCAAGAACCTCGCCGACACCTCCTACGCCCAGTCCCTGGCCAGCGGCGGCAGCTACATCTACCGCGCCGTGCCACGGGACGACGAGCGCTACTTCGGCGTCCAGCTGCGCAAGGATTTCGACTTCTGACCCGCGCCTGCGTGCAGGAACCGCCCGAGCCGCCGCAGAGCGGCCGGGCGGCACCCCCACCGACCCCGGTAACGACACCATGACCCGATCCCGACAGCTCTCCCTCGGCGCCTTCCTGATGGCCACCGGTCACCACGTGGCCGCCTGGCGCCACCCGGACGTTCCCGCCGACACCCTCGACTTCGCCCAGTACAGACACCTGGCACGCATCGCCGAAGCGGCGAAGTTCGACGCCCTGTTCGTCGCCGACAGCGTCGCCGCGCCCACCAGCGACATCGCCAGTCACATGGCCCGCTCCACCTACTTCGAACCGCTGACCCTGCTCAGCGCCCTGGCCGCCGTCACCGAGCGCATCGGCCTGGTGAGCACCGTTACCACCAGCTACAACGAGCCGTACCACGTGGCGCGCAAGTTCGCCTCGCTGGACCACATCTCCGGGGGGCGTTCGGGCTGGAACCTGGTGACTTCCGACGCTGCCGCCGAGGCGCTGAACTTCAACCGCGAGGCCCACCTGGGCCACGCCGAGCGCTACGCCCGCGCCCGGGAATTCCACCAGGTGGTCACCGGCCTGTGGGACAGCTGGGAGGACGACGCCTTCCTCCGCGACAAGGCCAGCGGCCAGTACTACGACCCGGCCAAGCTCCACGTGCTGGCCCACCAGGGCGAGCACTTCCGCGTGCAGGGTCCGCTCAACGTCGCCCGCTCGCCCCAGGGCCGGCCGGTGGTGGTGCAGGCCGGCTCCTCCGAGACCGGCCGCGAGCTGGCCGCCGAGACCGCCGACGTGGTGTTCACCGCGCAGACTTCACTGGCCAAGGCCCAGGCCTTCTACGCCGACCTCAAGGGGCGCCTGGCCAGGTTCGGCCGCCACGAGGACGAGCTGAAGATCATGCCCGGCGCCTTCGTTGTCGTCGGCGCCAGCGAAGCCGAGGCGAAGGAGAAGTTCGAGCAGTTCCAGGCGCTGGTGGAGCCCCGTGTCGGCGTCGCCCTGCTGGGGCGCATGCTCGGCAACTTCGACCTCTCCGAATACCCGCTGGACGGCCCGCTGCCCGAGCTGCCGCTGACCCAGGACGGCCAGCAGAGCCGGCAGAAGCTGCTCACCGAACTCGCGGGGCAGGAGAACCTCACCCTGGCCCAACTGGGCCGGCGCATCGCCGGCGGGCGTGGCCACCACAGCCTGATCGGCACCCCGGCGCAGATCGCCGACGAGCTGCAGGCCTGGTTCGAAGGCCGCGCCGCCGATGGCTTCAACGTGCTGGTGCCGCACCTGCCCGCCGGTCTGGAGGACTTCGCCACCCAAGTGGTGCCGGAGCTGCAGCGGCGCGGCCTGTTCCGCACCGAGTACCAGGGCCGCACCCTGCGCGAGCACCTCGGCCTGGCGCGGCCGGCGAACCGCTTCGCACGCCCTGCCTGACATTCACCGGGGCCCCGCGCCAGCGCGGCCCCGACAACCTGAAGCGAGACCCATCCATGACCTATATCGCCGCCCCCGACCGCTACGAACGTATCCCCTATCGCCGCGTCGGCCGCAGCGGACTGGTGCTGCCGGCCCTGTCCCTGGGCCTATGGCACAACTTCGGCGACGCCACGCCCATCGACACCCAGCGCGCCCTGTTGCGCACCGCCTTCGACCTGGGCATCAACCACTTCGACCTCGCCAACAACTACGGGCCGCCCTATGGCAGCGCCGAGATCAACTTCGGCCGCCTGCTCAAGGAAGACTTCCGCGCCTACCGCGACGAGCTGGTGATCTCCACCAAGGCCGGCTGGGACATGTGGCCCGGCCCCTACGGCCAGGGCGGCAGCTCGCGCAAGTACCTGCTCTCCAGCCTCGACCAGAGCCTGGCGCGCCTGGGGCTGGACTATGTGGACATCTTCTATTCCCACCGCTTCGACCCCGACACGCCCCTGGAGGAAACCGCCGGCGCCCTGGCCAGCGCGGTGCAGCAGGGCAAGGCGCTGTATGTGGGCATCTCGTCCTATTCGGCGGGCAAGACCCGCGAGCTCGCCGCGCTGCTGCGCGAATGGAAGGTGCCGCTGCTGATCCACCAGCCTGCCTACAACCTGTTCAACCGCTGGGTGGAGAAGGACCTGCTGGCCACCACCGAGGAACTGGGCACCGGCGTCATCGCCTTCACCCCGCTGGCCCAGGGGCTGCTCACCGACAAGTACCTCGGCGGCGTGCCGGCGGATGCGCGGGTCAACCGCCCCGGCGGCGCCTCGCTGCGCCCGGAGCACCTGGCCGAGGCCAACATCGCCCGCGCCCGCGCCCTTGCCGAGATCGCCCGGCGCCGGGGCCAGAGCCTGGCCCAGCTGGCGCTGGCCTGGACCCTGCGCGATGCGCGGGTGACCTCGGCGCTGATCGGCGCCAGCCGCCCGGAGCAGATCGTCGAGAACGTCGCCGCCCTGGACAACCTCGCCTTCAGTGCCGAGGAGCTGGCGGAGATCGACCGCCACGCGGTGGAAGGCGGCATCAACCTCTGGGAAAAACCCTCCACCGACTGGCAGGCCTGAGCATGCAACGACTTCGACTGGGCGCCGCGTTGCTGGCGCTGCTGACCCTGGCACAGGGCGCCCTGGCTGACCCCGCCACCCTGCGCATCGGCTACCAGAAGGGCTCCGCCAGCCTGGTGCTGGCCAAGGAGCACGGCCTGCTGGAGCAGCGCTTCCCCGCCACCCGGGTGCAGTGGATCGAATTCCCCGCCGGCCCGCAGATGCTCGAGGCGCTCAACGTCGGCAGCCTGGATCTGGGCTCCACCGGCGACATCCCGCCGATCTTCGCCCAGGCCGCCGGGGCCGACCTGCTCTACGTCGGCGCCGAACCGCCCAAGCCCCAGGCCGAGGTGATCCTGGTGCCCGAAGGCAGCCCGATCCAGTCGGTGGCCGAGCTCAAGGGGCGCAAGGTGGCCTTCCAGAAAGGCTCCAGCGCCCACAACCTGCTGCTGCGCGCGCTCAAGGCGGCGGGGCTGTCCATGGCCGACATCCAGCCGCTATTCCTCACCCCGGCGGATGCCCGCGCCGCCTTCGAGCAGGGCAGCGTGGACGCCTGGGCGATCTGGGACCCCTACTACTCGGCCATGGAACTGGAGGGCCATGCACGGCTGCTGGCCAACGGCGAAGGACTGGGGCTGAGCGGGCCCTTCTACCTGGCCGCGCGGGGCTACGCCGAGGCCGATCCGGCGTTCGTGCAGCAGGTGCTGGGGGGGATCTCCGAGGCCGAGGCCCTGACCCGCAGCGACCGCGACGGCAGCATCGCCCTGCTGGCGAAATTCATGGGCCTGCCCCCGGCGGTGATCGAGCGCAGCTTCCAGCACCGCCCGGCCTCGCCCATCGGCCCGGTCACCGACGACATCGCCGCCGCCCAGCAGCGCACGGCAGATCTGTTCCTGGAGAACCGGCTGCTGCCCAGGCGGGTGGATGTCGGCAGCGCGGTTTGGAGGCCGTAGGGGGGCGAGGCCTGTGATGGGTTTCGCTGCGCTCTACACCATCCTACGGGGGGTGTTCATGGAGTCACCCGCCCTACGGATTGCCGGTGGCTGATCGGTGTGTAGGGTGGACCACGCTTTATCGGTCCACCACCGGGGCCACCCTCAACGCCGCTGGTGGATGGAAAGAGCGCCATCCACCCTACGCCGCCATCGCGACTGAAGTCGCTCCCACGGGGTTTCGTCGGGGCGACCGCTCATCCCACCAGGAACTTGGCGAGGAACTGCCGGGTGCGTTCTTCCTTCGGGGCGCTGAACAGGGTCTTGGCGTCGCCCTGTTCGACGATCACGCCCTTGTCGATGAAGATCGCGCGGTTGGCTACGTCGCGGGCGAAGCTCATCTCGTGGGTGACGATGACCATGGTGCGCTTCTCCTCGGCCAGGCCGCGGATGGTGGTCAGCACCTCGCCCACCAGCTCGGGGTCGAGCGCGGAGGTGGGTTCGTCGAAGAGGATCACGTCCGGTTCCATCGCCAAGGCGCGGGCGATGGCCACCCGCTGTTGCTGGCCGCCGGAAAGGCGCTTGGGGTAGGCGTCTTCCTTGCCCGCCAGGCCGACCTTGGCCAGCAGCGCGCGGGCCCGTGCGATGGCGCGCTCGCGGGGTTCCTTCTTCACCACCACCGGGCCTTCGATGACGTTCTCCAGCGCGGTGCGGTGGGGGAAGAGGTTGAAGTTCTGGAACACGAAGCCGACGTGCTGGCGCAGCTGGCGGATCAGCCATTGCTGCTGCTTCAGGGGCTGGTTGGCGTCGATCTCGATCCGGCCCAGCTGGAGGGTGCCGCCGTCGGGCTCTTCCAGCAGGTTGAGGCAGCGCAGCAGGGTGGTCTTGCCCGAGCCGCTGGGGCCGATGATGGCGACCACTTCGCCCGGCTCGATGGTCAGGTCGATGCCCTTGAGCACCGCCTGGCCCTTGAAGGACTTGGTCAGGTTACGGACGGTGATCATCAGCTGTCCTGTTCATGGCGGTTGACCCGCGCTTCGAGCCGGGCCTGGAAGTGCGCCAGCACGGTGGCGAGCACCCAGTAGACCAGCGCGGCGGCCAGGTACATGGTGAAGATCTCGAAGGTGCGCGCGGTGATCAGCTGTGCCTGGCGGAACAGCTCCGGCACCTGGATGGTGGCGGCCAGGGCGGTGTCCTTGACCAGCGAGATGAAGCTGTTGCCCAGCGGCGGCAGGGCGGTGCGCGCGGCCTGCGGGAGGATGGCGCGGACCAGCGCCTGGCTGCGGCTCATGCCGATGCTGGCGGCGGCTTCCCATTGCCCCTTGTCGATGGAGGCGATGGCGGCGCGGAGGATTTCCGAGGTGTAGGCGGCCATGTTCAGCGAGAAGCCGATCAGCGCCGCCAGCAGCGGGCTCAGCTCCAGGCCGAGCTGGGGCAGGCCGTAGTAGATGATGAACAGCTGCACCAGCAGCGGCGTGCCACGGAAGAACGACACGTAGACCCGCGCCAGGCCGCGCACCGGGGCGATGGCATAGAGGCGCCCCAGGGCCAGGGCGAAGCCCAGCAGCAGGCCGAAGAACATGCCGCCGAGGCTCAGTACCACCGTGTAGAGCGCACCCTTGAGCAGGAAGGGTGCGGAGTCCAGCGCCAGTTGCAGGCTGGTTTCGATCATTGGGTCACGTCAGCCTTGAACCATTTCTCGGAGATCGCCTTGAGGGTGCCGTCGGCCTTCAGCTTGGCGATGGCCTTGTCGATGGCGGCGAGCAGTTCCGGGTCACCCTTGCGCAGGGCGATGCCGGACTCCTGGCGGGAGAAGGGCTCGCCGGCCACGGCCAGGCGGCCACCGGTCTTCTCGATCATTTCGAAGGCGGCCAGGCGGTCCACCAGGATGGCGTCGATACGGCCGACGTTGAGGTCCTGGAACTTGGTGGGGTCATCGTCGTAGGTGCGGATATCGGCCTTCGGCGCGTTTTCCTTCAGCCACTGCTCGTAGTTGGTGCCCAGGCCCACGCCGACCTTCTTGCCGGCCAGGTCGGCGGCGCTCTTGATGCTGTCCTCGTTGCCCTTGCGCACCAGCGCCTGGATGCCGGAGACGGTGTAGGGGGTGGAGAAGTCGTATTTCTTCTTGCGCTCCTCGGAGATGGTCACCTGGTTGATCACCAGGTCCAGGCGCTTGGACTCCAGCGCGGCGAGGATGCCGTCCCACTTGCTCGGCTGGAACTCGGCCTTCACGCCCAGTTCCTTGGCCAGGGCTTCGGCGAACTCCACTTCGAAGCCGGTGAGCTTGCCGTTCTCATCCTGGAAGTTGAAGGGCGGGTAGGTGCCCTCCAGGCCGACCTTGACCGAGCCCTTGTCCTTGATCTGTTGCAGCAGCTCGCCGGCCACGGCGCTGTTGCCGACGAAACTGGCGCCCAGGGCGAGGCCCAGGGTGCCGATGAGGAATTGACGACGCAGGGTTGCGAATTTCATGGATGAGCCTCACGAGACAGGTGGCAAAAGTGTGGCAATTCTGGGGATGTCGCTTTATTCAATAAAATAATAATAAGTTTGGATTGTAGGCATTGTGGGAATAAGCAGCACTCAGGCTCCCATCCCTTGCGCAGGGTGGTAGGCGAACAGCGCGGGCGAGCCGCCGGTGTGCAGGAAGATCACCGGGCCATTCCCCTCGAAGGCGCCGTTTTCCAGGCCATCGAGCAGGCCGGCGAAGGCCTTGCCAGTGTAGACGGGATCGAGCAGCAGCCCTTCGCTGGAGGCGACCTGGCGGATGGCGCCGAGGGTGCCCGCATTGGGCTCGCCGTAGCGCGGGGCGAAGTACTGGTCCCACAGCTCCACGCGCAGGGCCGCGGGCACCGGCACGCCCAGCAGCTCGGCGGTGCGTTGCAGCAGGCCCTCCACCTTGGGCCGCTGGGTGGCGTCGGGGCGCGACACCGTGACGCCCACCACCCGGGTGCCGGGCAGGGCGTGTTCCAGGGCCAGGGCAAGGCCGGCATGGGTGCCGGCGCTGCCGGAGGCCAGCACCACGGCGGCGCCCTGCAGGCCGCTCGCCTTGATCTGCTCGGCCAGCTCCAGGCCGGCGCGCACGTAGCCCAGGGCGCCGAGGGCGTTGGAGCCGCCGATGGGCACCACGTAGGGGGTGCGGCCTTCGGCGCGCAGGCGCTCGGCGGTCTCGGCCAGCAGCTGGTCGGCGGTGTCGAGGTTGGGCACCAACTGCACCTCGGTGCCGAACAGGTCCAGCAGCAGGCGGTTGCCGTTCTCCAGGTAGTTGCGGTCGGCGGTGCCGATGGGG
The DNA here is from genome assembly GCF_003234055.1 of Pseudomonas sp. 57B-090624. Taxonomy (NCBI): domain Bacteria; kingdom Pseudomonadati; phylum Pseudomonadota; class Gammaproteobacteria; order Pseudomonadales; family Pseudomonadaceae; genus Pseudomonas; species Pseudomonas sp. 57B-090624. Next base: position 11,374 of record NZ_QKRU01000049.1, on the reverse strand, counting down.
TTTTCCAGCAGGGCCACGCAGCCCAGGCCCAGGCGCGCGGCCAGGGCGGCGGTCTGGCGCACGTGGTTGGACTGGATGGCACCGGCGGTGACCAGGACGTCCGCGCCCTGGGCCAGGGCGTCCTGGGCCAGGTACTCGAGCTTGCGCACCTTGTTGCCACCCAGGGCAAAGGGGGTGATGTCGTCACGCTTGACCCAGATGTCGCGACCGGCCCGGCTCGAAAGATGTTCGAGCCTCTCCAACGGGGTGGACGCGGTGACCAGTTCGAGGCGAGGGACGCGAGCGAGGGCGGCGGCGATCATGGCGGGCTTCGTGTTGCGGGAGATGGGGCATCACTCTAGTGAGCGACGGCGTTGGGAGCAATTCGCAGAAGCGACATCGATGCACGCTGGGGCCACTTCCGCGCCCCGCCTGATCAATGCTTTATGGAATATAAAAATAATAAAACGATATTTGTTGGTTATAAAAAATCGCCGTAGTGTCGCATCCAACCCGGCGACACCCAGACCGGGAACCCCGACACCCCACTCGCGGCTGATGATCCAGCCGGAGCTTGCCGAACACCAAGGACCCTCATGAAGAAGACCCTGCTCCTCACCGCCCTGGCCGCCGCCCTTTCCGCCTCCCTGGCCAGCGCCGCCGAGAAACTCACCGTCGCCGCCACCCCGGTACCCCATGCCGAGATCCTCGAGCTGATCAAGCCGCAGCTGGCGAAGGAAGGCGTGGACCTGGAAGTGAAGGTCTTCACCGATTACGTGCAGCCCAACCTGCAGGTGGACCAGAAGCACCTGGACGCCAACTACTTCCAGACCAAGCCCTACCTGGACAACTTCAACAGCGGCAAGGGCACCCACCTGGTGATCGTCAAGGGCGTGCACGTCGAGCCCTTCGGCGGCTACTCCAGCAAGTACAAATCCCTGAAGGAGCTGCCGGACGGCGCCACCATCGCCATCCCCAACGAAGGCAGCAACAGTGGCCGTGCCCTGCTCCTGCTGCAGAAATCCGGCCTGCTGAAGCTCAAGGACCCGAGCAATGCCCTGGCGACCCCGAAGGACATCGCCGAGAACCCGCACCACTTCAAGTTCAAGGAACTGGAAGCGGCCCTGCTGCCGCGCGTGCTGGACCAGGTCGACCTGGCGCTGATCAACACCAACTACGCGCTGGAAGCCAAGCTCAACCCGTCCAAGGACGCGCTGGTGCTGGAAGACCGCACCTCGCCCTACGTGAACTACCTGGTCGCCCGCCCGGACAACAAGGACAGCGACGCCATCCAGAAACTCTCCGCCGCGCTGACCAGCCCGGAAGTGAAGGCCTTCATCGAGAAGAAGTACTCCGGCGCGGTAGTCCCGGCCTTCTGATCGACCCCCGAGCCACGACGGTGTGGGCACCGCCTGTGCCCACGCCTCTCCTCACGCCGACGAGTCTCGACTATCGTCGGCGTTCTTTTTTGTGGGGTGGCATTGCCCACCTGCATTCCGCACGACTTCTCGGAGGACTCCATGCCTGAATCCAGACCCGGCCTTTCCACCCGCGCGGTGCACAGCGGCAACGACGTCGACCGCAAGATGGTCACCCGGCCCAAGAGCCTGCCGATCTACGAATCCTCGGTGTTCGTCTACGACAACCTGGAGCAGGTGGACGACTTCCTCGCCGGCAACCCGGACAACTACATGTACACCCGCATCGCCAACCCCAACCAGGCGGCGCTGGAGCAGTTGGTGCGGGACCTGGAAGGGGGCGACGCGGCGCTGTTCTCCGCCTCCGGCATGGCCTCGGTGAGCGCGGCGCTCCTGGGCCGGCTGAATGCCGGCGACCACCTGATCGCCAGCCGCGAGCTGTACGGCACCACCCAGAGCCTGATCGAGAAGGAACTGGCGCGCTTCGGCATCACCGCCACCCTGGTGGAGATCAACGACCTGGCGGCGGTGGAAGCGGCCATCACCCCGGCCACGCGACTGATCTACACCGAGACCGCCTCCAACCCGCTGGTGCGCATCAGCGACATCCCCGCCCTGGCCACGCTGGCCAAGGCCCACGGGCTCAAGCTGCTGGTGGACAACACCTTCCTCTCCCCGGCGCTCTACAACCCGCTGGCCGCTGGCGCCGACCTGGTGCTGCACAGCACCACCAAGTACCTCAACGGCCACAGCGACGCCACTGGCGGCATCCTCGTCGGCGACGCCGAATGGATCGCCCAGGCGCGGCGCTTCCAGATCAATGCCGGCGGCAGTTCCAGCCCCTTCGAAGCCTGGCTGACCTTCCGTGGCGCCAAGACCCTGGCCCTGCGCATGAAGGCCCATTCGGCCAACGCCCAGGCCCTGGCCGAAGCGCTGGAGGCCCATCCGCAGGTGGCGAAGGTGTTCTACCCGGGGTTGCCCTCGCACCCGGACTTCGCGCTGGCCCAGCGGCTGTTCCCCAAGGGCGCCTCGGGCATGCTGAGCTTCACCCTCAAGGGCGGCCTGGCGGAGGTGGACGGCCTGATCCGCGGCCTGCAACGCACCGCGTTCGCGCCCTCGCTGGCCGGCGTGGCCAGCAGCATCACCCACCCGGGCAAGACCAGCCACCGCGCCCTGTCGGCCGAGGCCCTGGCGGAGCTGGACATCCACGAGGGGACCATCCGCGTCTCGGTGGGGATCGAGGACGCCGCCGACATCATCGCGGACTTCGTGCAGGCGCTGGATCGCCTCTGACGGGTAGCCCGGGCGTCGGCCCGGCAGCGCTCTCGGGGCGTCGTGACTTGCGTAGGGTGGCGTAGAGCGAAGCGAAACCCACGCGGTGGGCGTGACAGGGCGCCATGAATGCTCGGAAAGCACCGTGCTTGAGGCTTCGCATCAAGTTCACAACCGCTCAGGCAGACAGCGCCATCCCTCCCTACGGGAGCCGACGTTCCGTAGATGGAGCGGGCGGCGTTCCACGAGGCACTAACCCATCGATCCGTGTCCCTGGTTCACACAGGCTCAGCGCAGGACGATCAGCCGCCCCAGCACCTCGTGCTGGCGGAAGCCGACCACGGCTCGCAGGGAGTCGAGGATGGCGTGGGGGTCGTTGCTGGGGAAGCTGCCGCTGATGCGACGCGCGGCCAGCTCGTCGTCCAGCAGGACGATACGGCCGGGGTAGTAGCGCGCGAGGTCGGCCAGCACATCGGCCAGGGGCGTCTTGTAGAAGGTCAGGCGGCCCTCGCGCCAGGCCAGCTGGGCCGAGGCGTCCACGGTCCAGGCCTCGGCGGCCTTGCCATCGCTGTAGGCGAGCTGCTGGTTGGCACCGAGCACGGCCTGCGGCTGCCCGGGCGCAGCGGTGACGCCCACCCTGCCCTGCTCCACCGTGACCCGCGCGCCGCCATGGCGCAGGCGCACGCCGAAGCGCGTGCCGAGCACCCGCGCCTCGCCACCGGCGGCCTCAACCACGAAAGGCACCTCGCCATGGCTGACTTCGAAGAAGGCCCCGCCCCGGCGCAGTTCGACATGACGCTCGGCGGCGCCCAGGTCGACGCTCACGGCGCTGTCGGCGTCCAGGGTGATGACCGAGCCATCGGCGAGCGTCAGCGTGCGTATCTCGCCCGGCGCGGAGACGTAGTCGGCGCCCAGGTCCAGCAGCCGGTCGACGGGCTTCCAGCCGCCGCCCCAGACCACCAGGGCCAGGCTCGCCGCCATCGCCAGCACGGCGCCCCAGCGCCGTCCGGCCGCCGGGCGCTCGGCCATGCGCACCAGGTACTGGCGCAGGCGTGCATCCTCCTCGACGGCCAGCGCGGAGGCCGCGGGCCAGCTGCGCTTCCACAGTTCCTGGGCCTGGGCGTAGGCCTCGATGTGGGTGACATCCGCGTAGAGCCAGCGCTCGAAGGCCTCGCGCTGGGCCGCCGAGGGCCGCCCCTGCATGCGCCCGATCCACAGCCATGCCGCCTGTTCGGCCGCCTGCTGGCTGGTGCTGGCGGCGCTGGGCCGCTGCTGATCGAGACTCATGGTTTCGCGCTCCCCGGCGAGATGACGGCCGGCCTGTCGAGCAGGCTGGCCTTGCAGGCTTCCAAGGCACGCATCATATGTTTTTCCACCGCCGACAGGGACAGCCCCATCGCGCGGGCGATGTCGCCATAGGTGCTGCCGTGGATGCGGTTGAGCAGGAAGATGTGGCGCGTGCGCTCGGGCAACGAGCGCAACGCCGCGTCGACATGCCGCAGGTCGTGCCCGGCCTCCAGCGCCACCTCCGGGGGCGGCGCCTCGTCCTGCTCGAGCGCCAGGCCGGCCTCGTTACGGGTCCGCGCACCCTCGCTGCGCATGTGGTCGATGGCGAGGTTGTGGGCGCTGCGCAGCAGGTAGGTGGCGAGGTCTTCAACCGGTGCCGCGGGGCGACGCCAGAAGCGCAGGAACAGGTCCTGCACCAGGTCCGCCGCCGTGGCGCGACAGCCGACGCGCCGGCTGACCAGCGCCTCCATCCGCTCCCGCTGGGCGAGGAACACGCGCAGCAGGTCCTCGCGCGCGACCACGCCGCCCGACGCGGGTGCGGCGGGCGGCAGGTCGGCCGGTGGAGGGGTATCGGGCATGGAGCGGCGCAGGCTACGGAGAGGGAAGCGCAGATGATAATGCTTATCAAATGATATTGAACAGCGAGGCGACGGCCGTCATCGGTATCGCGCCTGGCAAGCGCCCGCCTCCGGCACCAGGCTGATGTCGACGCGGCGGTTGGCCGCGCGCCCCGCCTCGGTGACGTTATCTGCCACGGGCTGCCCCGAGCCCTGGCCGCGCACGGCGAAGCAGTCCTCGGCCACATCGCCCATGGCCTTCATCCAGTCCCGCACCGCTTCCGCCCGGGCCTGCGCCAGCGCCTGGTTGCGCACCTCGTCTCCGGTGGCATCGGAATGGCCGGTGATGACGATCAGCCAGCCGGGTTGCGCCCTGACGTTGGCCAGGGCGTTGATCAGCACCTTGGTCGAGTCCGGCTTCAACCGGGCACTGCCGGAGTCGAACAGCTGCAGGCTGTCCAGGCGAATGGGCTCGGTGGCGATGCGCGCCTGCTCCTGCATGCGCTGCCAGTGCTGCCAGCCCAGCACCCCCAGCGGCACCAGCGAGACCAGGCCCAGCAGCAGCACCAGCGCGACCCGGAGCGCACGCTTGCCGGGGCGATGCTCCAGGTACACGACCGGCGCGACCCCGCCATGCTCCGGCATCGAGATGAACAGCCTCATGGGCTGCTCCGGGGCTGCGCTCCCGCGTTCGCGGGGATGGCCCGGGAGCGGCGAAGCATCGTCCTGCAACCGCGCAGCCAGTGCCGATACCTGCTGGTTCAGGGCCCGCAGCGCCGTCATCGCGGGCAGCCGCTGCCGGCCAAGCACCTCCTGCAGGCAGGCGAGGTCCGCTTCCAGGGTGCGGATGAGGGAGGCATCCCTCTTGCCGATATCGAGCCCGCGCAGCAGCGGCTGCCACTGCGTGAACAGCCAGGCGAGGATGTCCATGCGCTCCGTCGCGTTGCGCGGCCACAGGCGATCCCACGCCCCCGCCAGCAGCTGGTTCAGCAAGGTCATGCCCTCGGCCACGCCGGGCAGCCCGTAGCGCTGGGCCAGCGCGAGGGCCAGGAAGGCGGCGATCTGCAGGTCACTGCCATTGTCGCGGAGCAGCTCCCGGCACCACTGCTCGACCTTGCGCCAGTCGACATCCGGGCAAGCGGGGTGGTGCAGCTTGGCCAGTTCCTCGTAGAGCGCCGCAAGGTCGCCGTGTTGATGCAGTTCGTTCTGCGCCCTGCCAACGAGTCCATTCATGGTGTTCTCTCCCGGATCGAATCCTGTCTACAGATAGTTCTGCTGCCGGAGGTGGCGGACCAGCACCCTGCCCTCTGGCGCCAGCGTGGTGCCGAACGTCGCCTGCTCCCCGCTCTTGAGCCGCACCTCGAGGCTGTACTCCAGCTGCCCGGGCCGTGACTGGGGCAGCAAGCGGACGCTCAGCTCCGCCAGCCGCGGCTCGTACTCGAGCAGGGTGTGGGTCAGGGCGCCGATCAGGCCGTGGGCGGCAGCCGGCAGCCCCTGCAGTACCTGGCCCATGTCCGGCAGCCCGTAGTCCGGCAGGTGGCTGAGCGAACCGGCGCGGCTGTCGAGGATGCGCTGGAGGTTGTCCAGCACCGAGAGGATGAGCCGGTCCTCCTCGCGTACCCGATGCAGATCCAGTTCACCGGTGAAGTTCTGCAGCAGCGTTTCGTAGAGCGATGGCGTGTGCTCGGTCACGGGTCAGGCCTCGGGCAGTGGGCGCAGGGCCAGGCGGTTGTCGCCGAGCTCGATCACCCGTGGCTGGTCCGGGTCCAGGTCGTCGCGGGTGAGTTCCAGGCGCCAGGAGCCGCTGCGGGTGTCCGGCTGGCGGAACAGCGCGACCACGGCGATGACCTGGGTGGCTTCATCCAGCGGCACGCTGAGCTGCGCGCCTTCTCCGGGGTTGATCACCAGGGTGCGTTCGTCGAGCAGGTCGGCACCGAGCCGCTCATGGCTGTCGTCCAGCAGGTGGTCGTAGGTCGCCCGCCTGAACGCCTGGGCGTCACGCAGCGCGTAGATGCGCACCAGGGTCGGCACGGACAGCCCGGACATGTCGCGCGGGTCGGTGTTGATCGCGGGGCGCGCGCTGAAATCCAGGTGCAGGGTCTTCACCTGCTTGTAGAAGATCGACCTGGCGAGCTCCGCCGAACTGTCGCCGACGCTCTGGTACAGGCCACACCCCCCCATCAGCGCGGCCAGCAGGGCCGGCAGCAAAGGCCTAAAAACGGTACGCGACATGCTGTGTCTCTCTTTCCTGCGGATTGTTGCGAAGGCCCCGATAGCGCCCAAGCGGGATGGTCACGGTCCCGGGGAGAAGGTCGCTCCGTTCGCCGCCCTGGCCCAGCAGCCCGGTCATGCCGAGCAGCAGGGTCGTCTCGCCCAGCACCGGCCGTGGCAGGCAGCGTGTCGGCAGGGAGAGTTCGAGCCGTGCCGTGCAGCGCCAGCCGAGGTAGACCTGCAGCAGCACCAGGAGGTCGCTGTGCAGGTGGGCGCCCGGTAGCCAGCCCTGCACTTCCCGCGGGTCTTCGGTGAACAGCGACAGGTGCAGCTGGCTGTTGGCGTCATGGCCGACACGCCCCAGCGGGGTGCCCTGCGACAGGCCCACCGGCTCGGCCGCCGACAGCCCCGCCGGCCGTGCCAGCACCACCCGTAGCGGACAGTGCGGCGTGACGCGGGCACGGGTTTCGGGGGCCAGCAGCTTCACCAGCGCGGCGATGCCTTCGGCGTTGCGGGTGGGCAGGCGCATGACGCTGAGCAGCGCGAGAAAGCGCGAGATCGGCGTCGCGACATGCTCGGCGGTGCCGGGGATTCCCAGGCCGATGAGACCCAGCAGGCACTGGGACGTCGGGTCGGCTCCACCGGGCTCGAAGGTCGCCGGGTACGAGTATTTGCGCCAGATGCGATAGAGCTGGGTGAAGATCCGGTGATTGAAGATATCGAGGAAGGCTTCCAGCGCCTCGTGCCCTTCGCGGCGCTGGGCGATGTCGTCCAGGTAGGTAGTCGGCAACGGCGAGTCCACGCCATAGAGCCCCAGCAACCGCGTGCGCACGGTGGCCGGCATCCGGTCCGGCTCGTCAGCGAACTCGATGGCCTTCAGCTCGCCTGCCGGGAAGCCCATGCCGGGGTCGGGACGAAAGCGCACCGGGTCATCCGAGGGGCGCTCGGTGCTGCCCAGGGGCGGCTGCCCCGGCAGCGCCCGCTCCAGCAGTTGGCAGAACCGGTAGAGGTCCGCTTCGGCAACCCGTCCTTCCAGGGCCCGCAACAGGCCGCTGGCGTTCAGCCGGGCATGCGCTGGCTGTGGTTCTCGTTCCATCTCAGGCACTTCCCGGTGGGTTGCAGGATCAGCGTCAGCTGGTTGAACAGGTGGATGTCGGCGTACAGGGCGAAGAAGCGGCTGAGCATCTCGCCGAACAGGCTGATGTCCCCTTCACCGCAGAAACCGTTGGCGTCCAGCGTGACTTCGATGTCCACGCCACGCAGCAAAAAGCCCCGCTCGAAGCGCTGGATCAGGTGGTGGCGCACATCGACGATGGCCTCCAGGCGACGCCGGTTCAGCTCGTTGCCGGTCCAGTCGTAGAGCGCCAGGGTGCCGCGCAGCACTTCGGCGCTGCCCAGCATGGGCAGGAAGTTCGAGCCCAGGTGGCTGAGCACCCGCCAGTGGAAGCGGTCGCGGCTGGGCGGGTAGCAGGGCAGCGTCGGCGCACACAGGTTGCGCACCCGCAGGCCGGTCTGGGTGGACTGCACCAGCGTGTCGAGCAAGGTGCTCTGCAAGGCCTTGCGCGGCAGTTGGCCGTTGGTGCCGGTGAGGCGCAGCGACAGGCTTTCGCCGGCCACCAGGCGATCGACGTCGAACCCCTCGCCGCCGAGAATCAGCCAGGTATCGTGCAGGCCGTTCGCCGCGCGCTTGAGGCGGGTATGGAAATAGCGCTCCGGGGCGTCGTCACGCAGCATTCCGCCCTTGTGCCGGAAGCTGGTGAACGGGACGTAGTCCTCGCGTTCGGCGTTCTTCGAGGCGGTGACCTGGTCCACTGAATAGATTTCCGTATGCCCGTCCTGCAGGCGCATGGGCCGCAGCAGGTAATCGCTCTGCAGCGGGTCCAGGCGCAGGGGGTCGGCCTCCAGGGTGAACAGGTTGATCACCGGCACGGCGTGCAAGCGGACGTGCTCGGCGCGCGGTTCGAAATCGTGGGGCCAGCCCTCGGCGAGCACCACCTCCAGCTCCAGCCAGGGCACCCCCTCGGGCAGGCTCAGCCGTTCCAGGCCATGCAGGGTGACGAACATGAATTTCTCGCGAAAGCCGAAATACTCCAGCAGCAGCTGGTAGCCACTGAACGCGCTGTCGCCCTTGGGCCAGAGCCGATCCTCCTCGGCGAACCCCCGGGCGGCGAAATGCCCCTGCAGGGGCATGCGCTCGGCAACCCCGGGCAGGCGCACGTAGAGGGCATGCACCTGCCGGGTCAGCGCCAGGTGCAGGGCGCTGGCCAGGGGAGCCTCGGCGTTCAGGTACAGCGGCAGAGCGCTCAGGTCCACCTGCGACCACTCGGCCAGGGGGCCGCAGGCAAGACGCAGGCGCAACAGCGAACGGCCATCCGGCTGGTAGGCCAGTCGCAACGACTCAACCGCCAGCGGCTGCAGGGCGATGTCCTGGGTGGTGGTGTAGCGGCAGCGGGTCCGCTGGGCTCCCACTGGTTGGGACAGCACCTCCAATCCCCGTTCGACGCACTCGCTGCGCTTCATCTGCTGCAGGTCGGGCGTCAGTTCGAGGATCGACAACGAGGGAATCGTCCGCAGGTAGTGCGGCCAGAGCAGGCTGACCAGCCCTTCGGTCAGCTCCGGGAGGTCGTCGTCGAGCTTCTCGCGCAGGCGGCCCATGAGGAAGGCGAAGCCTTCGAAGAGGCGTTCGACGTAGGGGTCGCGCGCGCCCGGGCGGTCGAGGCTCAGGTGCGCCGCCCGGTCGGGGAAGGCTTCGGCGAACTCCTGGCCGGCCTCGCGCAGGTAACGCATTTCCGCGTCGAAATAGCGCAGCGTCCGGTTTTCCATATCCACAAGCATGCTTCCTGTCTTGATCAATGCTCAGCGACACAACACCGCGGCGCGCACCGGATCGATGCTGACCAGATCGGCCAGCAGCGCCTCCTTGCGACGCCCAAGCGCGGGCTTGTCCACATCGGTGCGTTGGGATTTCAGGCGCAGCAGCTTGAGCAGGCGCGCCTGCACCTCGAAGGCGAGGTCGGGCTCCCATTGCTCCAGGGCCTGGCGCCTGGCCGTGACCTTCAGCTCCGCCAGCAGGTGGATGGCCAGGTCGGTCTTGCCGCACTGTTCGGCGACCCGGGCCATCAGCAGGCGCAGCAGCCAGCGCTGTCGCCCGCTCTGCGCGCCGGGCTGCGTTCCGAGCCAGGCGATGGCCGCCTCCACCCCTTCGCTGTCGGCCTGGGCCAGCGCCCTGGCCTCCAGGGCGAGGATGTCGACATCCACCGGATCGGGCGTCGCCGGCGCCGGCAGCCATTGCGGCGACTGGTTGCCGCTCACGTGCTGGGCGATCCAGTTGCGCGTGACCTCGTCGGCGAATGGCGAGCCATCGTTCCAGCGCAGGGACTCCAGGCCCGGCAGGCGGTCGAGGAGCATGCCCAGGTCGCGCTTGACGATATCGGCCCAGCCATCCTCGGGCGGCGCCTGCCGGCTCAGCGCCTGGCAGAGGTACCACTGCAGGTCGAGCCAGAAGTGGTTCACGCCTTCGGCGTAGATGCGCTCGACCTGATCGAGCAGCTCGCTCCAGCTCTGCTGCAGGTGCAGCCGTTTCAGCTGGGCCCGGTACTCGCTGCGCGGCGGCGCCAGCCGGGTCGTGCCGCTGCCCTCTGCGGGCGGCAACTGGTGCACCGTGTCCCAGCGCAGGCTCTTCATCAGCCGGTGCGCCGCCAACCAGCCCAGCGGCTGCTCGCGCAGGTAGCCGGCCAGGACGCGCCCGCCATCGAGCAGGTCGCGGCCGGAGCGGATGGGGGTGAGCGATGGCGTGGCGCCCTGCCGGCCTGCTTCGTGTGCCGCGCTGTTCTGCGGCACCAGGGCGTCCACCCCGCCGGATTGCGCCAGGCGGTTGGTCAGCGCGGTATAGAGCGCTCCCAGCGACGGCCGCTGTTCCACCGGCCAGGTTTCCAGGGTCCGGTTCAGCCAGGCCAGCGCGGCGACCGTCCGCTCCGCCTCGACCTTCACCACCTCGGGGTAGAGCGACAGCCCATCCAGCACCTTGCCGCTGGCCAGCCACTCCAGCGCCATGCGCCGGCTGTTCGGCCGGCTCGGCAGGATGTCGTCGCCGAAGCGTTCGAGCAGCACGGCCAGCAGGCTCAGCCCATCGGCCAGCCCCGCCTCGCCATCCCTCTGCATGCGCGCCCAGAGGTAGTAGGTCGCCACCCTCAGGTCCTTGCAGCGCCGCTTGATCAGCGCTTCCGCCAACTGCGCGACCCGCTCGGTATCCGCGCCGGATAGCTTGTTGACCTCCTCGCGCATGTGCTGGAAGTCGTCGTCGTAGCCCGGGTCGTCCCCCACCGCAGACGACGGGCCGACCGGCTGCAGCCAGGCTTCCCAACCGGGGGCCTCGCGACGGGCCAGCTCCAGCGCGTCACGCGCGCCCAGGCAACTGGCGATAAGGGCGGACAGGCTCATGGCTGCTCTCCGTAATGCGCCAGCTGGCGCGAGGCGCCGCCGGGCTCGAGGAAGATCCGCGCCGGCAGGCTGAAGCCGCGCAGTTGCAGCAGCGCCAGGGGGCCCGCGCCCAGGTCGGTGCGCAGGTGCCAGGTCAGCCCCAGGCCATCGGGGGCCTCCAGCACCAGGCGATAGCGGGTTTCGCTGTCATCCAGCGGAGTGACCCGGGCC
>NZ_QKRU01000048.1:0-56480 GCF_003234055.1 Pseudomonas sp. 57B-090624 | reverse complement strand
TGAACGAGTAGAACAGGCGCTGCTGCCCTCCCGGTAACTGCCCCATCATGCTATTCGCCCCCGCGCTCGCTGACAGAGCAATTTTGCCAACGGCATGGGGAGGACGCTACTTTTTCAACAGAATCGGCCAATAGAAGACATTCAATGCTTCTACGCTGTATCGCTCGGGGAAGTAGTGGTTGAGCAGCTATCGTTGCTCAACCAACATGCTTACTGCCTATTTACAGGGACGTTTCGGATCCAGGGACCATGACCAGCAAATCTTGCGCCCAGGCATCACGCGCCGAGTACACGCGACGCATGAACCGCGTGCTCAACTACATCGATGCTCATCTCGATCAGCCTTTGGATGGCGAGCGATTGGCGGATATCGCCAATTTCTCGCGCTTCCATTTCCATCGCATTTTCGCCGCGTGGATGGGGGAAACGCTTGGCAGCTATGCGCGTCGGCGTCGGCTCGAGAAGGCGGCCTTTCGTCTGTCCTGCGGCCCCATTGAAACTGTTCTCGAAACCGCGCTGGCCACTGGCTTCCGTTCGGGCGAGGCGTTTGCGCGGGCCTTCAAGCTCAAGTTCGGCTGCACACCGTCGGACTGGCGCAGCCATGCTCCGCTGCGTGTAGCTGCACAGGCGGCCGCCCTCGGCCAGCAACCTGGCGTACTGAATAGCAATCCTGATCAGGTCTTCGGCAAAAGCAGTCAGGCATGCGAGGCTGCGTTCGGGGAGGCTGACGTCTCTTGTCTATCAACGGAAGAGACCTCCATGGACGTACGTATCATCGATCTACCCGGGGTGCGAGTCGCCTATCAACGCTTGATTGGCCCCTACGGCCCGGCAGTGAGCGCATTCTGGCGCGATACGATTGCGCCCTGGATGCTCTCGAACGGCCTCAGCGGGGAGGCTTGCTACGGCGTGGGTTATGACGATCCCTCGATAACGCCCGCCAGCAAGTGCCGGTATGACGCCTGCGTCGAAGTGCCCGCGCATTTCGTCGCCGGTGGCCAAGCCGATATAAGTACCCTGCCGGGTGGTCGTTATGCCGTCGCGAGCTTCAAGGGGAAGACGGAGAAGCTGGCGGACGCCTGGACGTGGCTGATGTGTGAATGGATGCCCTCGAGCGGCCTGCAATGCGACGACCGTCCATGCTTTGAGAGGTTCTCCGCTACCACGGCGGTCGACCCTGAAACCGGAGAGTTCAGCTGCGACATCTGTATTCCGGTGCGGGCGCTATAGCCCGGCGAGCGCTCTCACGGCCGCTCCTGTTCAATCTCGTCATCACTCACCTCTTCATGCCCGGCTGTGGTGGCCAATGGCATGAGGGGAGGGCGCGCGCGTCGGCATCGGCGTTTGGAACGGCTGAGAGAAGGCGATCTACTGCATATCGCGGCCCTTGAACGGCAAGGGCCAATGTTCCAGCACCTCCTTGCCATACTCGCGAAGGTGCGGGTCCGCATGCATTGCTATGATCTCCAGTGCAACCTTCGATTCGAGCGTCCCGATGCGCGCCAGTGCATCGGCACACTTGCGCTGGAAGGCGTGAAGGTTTTCCCACTAGACGAGGTAATAGAAGCATTTCCGCCGCCTTGGCGATAGCCGCTGTCGTGCTCGGCGAACTTATGAGGCTCAGCTCGAAGCCGATGTCGTAGTGGTCTTCATGCCAATTCTCCAGCAGCAGCTTCGCTCACAGCGGCTTTACATGAAAACTTGAGGTATAAGTTGCCATGCCGAACAATTCCGCCCCATCCAAAACGGCTATTATAATTCGGCAGACGCTACACTTTATACAAGTGTAGCGCTGCAGTTGATATAGCATTACCTCTGAGAGGTCAGCTTTGGAAGCTCCATATTTGCACAGAACTGATCTCCTGCCAAACTACAGATTTCAGATAGCCTTTTTAAGTTCTCAAGATAGTTAGGTGATATTTCTTTCGTGCAGTGACGCACGTACCAAGTTGCTATGTTTTCGAGAAACCAGCGGTCAGCCGAATCAAATTCCGCATTATTTAAGCATGGGAAAATGCCATGGGCTAATTCAAGCTCGTAGTATTCCACCCCTCTTCGAATCCGCTCCCAGAATGGAAGTGTGGAGCGATTTCGCGAAATAATAACCGCATCCCTTACTATCGACATATAAATATCTAGCTTAGTCATAATCCGATCCTGTTGCGAATGCTTTCTATCAAGCCGCGGCCTGGTAAGGGTCTGCTATTAGCAGGCGCATCAACACCGGACGTCCATCGGCCATTATTGATCAGATTTCTAAGTGGCTGAGAGTTTCCAGTCTCTCTCAATATTTCTCTAGCAGCTGCAACGCGAGTATGACCTTCTCCGATATGGTACACGCCATTCACGTCCTTGAATCCTCCTATTTGCCCTTCGGATATGGAGTAATCATATCTGCCATTCAACATGTCGTTTTTTATGGCATCGACTTTACTTGGGTCACGCAATCCCACTTGCGTCCCTCTAATTTCAGGAGGAGTCCAGCGGTCATCATCGTCAGGTGGCGGAGGGGAAGCTGGAGTTGATATCCAAGTTGACGGACTGCCTATGTTGGATCCGGGGGAGGCTAATGGGTCACTATCTTCAGGGGTTGATATATTCATCGCACCACCCGACACGCCATGGGCAGCTAGAGACAGCCCTAGAGACGTCATCACAGAGGCCCAAAAGTTGGAGAGTGCACTTTTTCCTGTCGGGTCAATAAATGTGTATGGGTTATTGTTTCCGTAGGCGTATCTATTAAAGCTAAAGTGATCTCCATCCTTGGGCCGAAGCGGATCTGCACTTATGAATCTACCTACGCTCGGGTCATAGTACCTAGCTTTCATGTACACTAAATCTAAATCGGGATCGTATATATGCCCTGTAAAATTGGGACCCTTCACGGCGGGGGTTAACTCCGTTGTACCATAGGGTCTATAGTCGATATTTCTTGTCACTACGCCAGCAGCATTAGTCTCCAGAACTGGACTTCCAATGGAGTCCACATGATAGTAGGTTATCGTTCCGGCTGATGCTTGGCTCGCCAGCAACAAACTCATAAATAGAGACAGAGAATAAGCAGAAAACAAGCTAAGTATATTCATTGTCGGCACACCCTATTCTTGCTCTTTGGCAACTAGTGTGCCGTTCACGTAGAAATAGTTTGTATATTTGCCTGAACTTAAGTCTCTTTCAAATAGCAATGCACCATCCTGGTTGTAGCCATAGATTGTGCGGACTCCGGTTGTGATTTCATCTTGTCCAACTCGGTTCCCATAAGCATCATAGTCGCTCCTTGATTTGAGCTGCTTAGTTAGTTGATCTGCCAAGTTGAAGGTTAAGATGGATGCATTTTTCCCGATCAGATTTCCTCTAGCATCATACTTATAGGTACTGATAGTCTCGCCATCTTGACTTACGGCCTCTAAAAGGTTTCTGGAGCTATAATTAAAATCCTTTGTTGTTCCTTTGTTTACTATTTTTCTTATATTATTTAGCGGGTCATACTGAAAAGTCTCCTTGCCCCAAATGGCTGGTGCATTTGCACTAGATAGACGATTCAGAGAATCATATGTCATGGACTTGTTTCGCAAGCCATTGCTCGTTGAATCAATTATTTGCGTTAAATTCAGGTTCTCATCTCTCGATACAACTTGCATGTAATGAGAAATTCCCGATTTTGCATAGGACATACCATCTATAAGCATCCGTGCGTTTTGAATCGCAGCATATTCGAACCCATTCCCGTAGGTCATGTGCTTAATTTGCCCATCGGGGAAGTAGCGGATATTTTTTACGTAGTCTCCAATTTTAGTAGGCTTGCCGTTAGGGTCCGGTGCTAATTCTATAGCGACTCCATTTGGGTATATGATTTTTGATCGGCTACCGTATAAATCATATTCGTAACCGACAACGGAGCCGCTACTTCCGGATGTCAATTTCTCAGAAGTTAATAGTCCGCGCTTGTTGTAGGTAAAGCTCCATTTGTTAGTCCCTGAAGTGGCTAGTACTGGTCGCCCCATCAAGTCGTAGACGTATTGGCGCCCTGGAGTCCCGTCCGGATAAGTGACTTTTATCAGACGATTTAGAGCGTCGTATTCATGACGAATTTTTTGCTCATTTGGCGCTGCCCTCTGGCATCCATCTCCAACTACTGCTTGTCCTGCTGCGTACCAGAGAATGTTTCCTACGCCATCTAAACCTTGCATGTAGCTGCCAGTTTCTGGTTCGCTAATCCGACAAAGTCGCATGTTCTCGTCGTAATAATAATTCTTTGTCAGGCTTAAATTTTGACCATTGAAACCACCGCCCTGGGTTACGCTCAGGACATTTCCATAGATATCTCTTCTTATGATCTGCTTAGTGCCCTGCAGTTGGACTTCAGTAGGTTCTGAATACGACGGTGAACCAAAGCTTTGGTATGAGACTGTCTTTGTGTACCCCTTGGCGTCCGTGGTTTCTGACTTTAATCCAGAAAGGTATTTGGTTGTCGTAACCAACCTTCCTAACTCGGAGTCCTGCTCAGTTCTGACAACTCGATCTAAAGCATCGTAGGATGTATAAAATCCCTTCAAATTTCCAAGCTGGCTAATGTCTCCTTCCTGAGGGTATGATTCAAATATTAGCCTACCTTTCCAATCGTACCTCTTGCCTTTGATGACGGTTGAACTTGGTGTGCTAACTACCTTGGCTATAGGGCGTAGCATTCCATCATAGTAGTTTTTCTCAGTTAATACGCCAGTGGTTTTTGTGACAATTAGGCGTGCTTCAGTTGAGTCGTAAGAATACGTAGTGTTATGCCATGGTGAAGAGTCATCAGTGGGCTGGGTCTCAGATATCATCCATCCAGACAAGTTATATTCGAAATTCCTCGTTGCATTACCCTGGTCCGTAACTGAGACCACTTCCCCGAACCCATTAACGACAGCAGTTGTAGTCGAGAGGTCTGGGTAAGTAACTGTTTGCGGAATCCCAAGCTTATAGTTACCTAGCCTTATCTCATTTCCATTGCCATCAAAGTAAGAGTGGAGATTGCCATCCACTCCCCAGTTGTACCTGGCCTGCAGAAGACCATACCCGTAGCGCTCGGTTAATTTTCCATTGGATGCGTCATACACATATCTGGCGATTTGATCGCCATTATCCGCATTCGATACTGAGTCGATTAGCGAAATTATCCATCTTGCTTTATTGCTGTAAAATGTGCTCTTCGTTCTAAACTGTCTTGCAGGTTCCACTGAGCTGGTTTTAGTTGTCAATACTGGATCTGCGAACTCATTGAAGGACTGTATTTCTTTTTTAAAAACAACCCCATCTTGAGTTGTTTCCTCAGACACTATTGGGGCATAAATACTCGGCGCCTGCATGTTCCCATCAAACATAGCGGTGGTGCCCAGCGAAGTTGGAAAAGCGCTATTTGAAACGACATACTGTTTTTTGACTGTTCTTAACGAGGAAATCGGATTGTTAGAAGAGTCTAAAGTGACACCATAATAAACTTCTTCCAGCGTTCCCTCTAATGCTCCAAAGACATTATTAAATACGTATAGGTCTTTGGTGCCATCTGGATTTTCTATTGTCGTCCTTGCTTTCTCGAAAGAGCTATTATCTATTGTCGATCCTGTAGAGGCATCAGATGCACTGTAATTATATTTCCAAGTTGCCTGCGAGCCATTGTCAATATATGACTTCTCTAAAAGAGTTGCATGGAATTCTCTGTCTGGATCAGCTGCGTATGGTATTGGCTCGCCCGTCTCGGATAGGTTGGCACAGCTCGAATATGGTTTTTTTGATATATGCCACTGCACTTGTCCTGTGAATTTGCCCACTAACCCTGTAGGGTGTGTAATTGTCCCTTGGCCTATGTTGCTATACGGCTTATGAATACAATAAGGGGGGTAACTGTATCCACCTGGAGTCATTGGTATCGTTGAGGTTAAAGTGCCCAGAGATATTTTCCACTTTCTACCATCGGGCAGGACAACCTCTGTGAGATTCCAATCGCCAGTCGGGTCTCCTGGGCTAGCGTACGGAGAGTATTTATATCGCCAGGTTTTGGTAGAAGTGTCGGGCCCAGTTAATTTAATTTCATCTATGTAATATGCAGGATTGTATGCTTGCGTATATCTGTTGTAATACAATAGGCCGTGGTCACTCCACGAAAAATCTACTCGCTGCCCATCGCTAGATGTTACGGCTTTTATATATTTACCACTGTATGTAATGTCAACATAATTCCCGCTGGGGTCTTCAATTCGCGTTGGCATCAACTTTGAATTGGTCAGAGCCATGTAATCAATGCCTGGATCGTTATTTTCTATTATAGGAGCTCCGACGGTTAGCCTCCCTATGAAATCATGCGCCATCCAGTTTAGATAATATTTAATTCCATCGGGAGAAATAGCGAGAAACCCCTCGCCGGGGTCTCCATTAACGGTGCTGCTCAGGCAGTCAATTTTCCAGTTTTTTTGAGTAATCAAATATGGCGAATTTTGTCCGGGATTGACCTTTGACTTATATTCAACCGAAGGTTTCAGCACCTCCTGCGTGCCACCACCGGGTACGATTAACTGTACGCCATCTGCCCAAACTTCGCGATTAGGGGGGGTCTGATTTGGGTTTACGATTCCAGTATCCGAGTAGACCAAACCAAACTCTGAGCACCTTTTATATGAGCCCGATGAAACACCTACTCGCCAATCACCTACCCACGGGGCTGCAACAAGTCCAGCTTGCCCTGGTGCTTGGGTAGTAGCTCTTATATGCGGTAGCACTAATCCCCAATCGGCAAATTCCTGCTGAGGGCGATTAAAGCCTGCCACTTTATCAGGGTTATAATTTCTTGTGAGGCCTAGCAGTTTTAATGCGCCGGTTTTAGGTAAGTCGGCATGTACAAACTGAAAGGACCCCTTATGGGGGCTGAGAGTCTCACCAAAACTGTCCTCGCCCAAACTTTGAATTTCAAAAGATGGCGTTAATCTCTTTATTATTTTTTCGGGTGAAACTTCATCAAGAGCAAAAGCGTTAGGACAAGAAACAATCCCTATCAATGCTGCAAGTTTAAATTTGGACTTGCTCATAGGTCCTCCTTGAGATTTCCGAATTAAGATTCCGTTCGTGGCTAAGCAGTCGAAGTCGTTATTTGGCTGGCTGTTTGAGCCGTGCGACTCTGGAGTGTCTGGTCTGCGGTGAGGCGACGATTTGACGCTGCTTCCTCACACGGAGTTCCGCTCGAGCTACCCTCCTTGCGCAGGCTGCCATTTCGGCTATACGCCCGTTATCCGCTGAAACCGGACTTGCCCGGAAGCCTGCTCATTGAGAAGCCAGATCAGCATACCTACCAGGCACGTGGCTGCTTGCCTCCCTTGGCTGTCGGTGAAACAAGGGTTATCCGACTGGCATGTGAGCCGGAGACTCCCGCCGAGCAATGCCTCCACCATCTAGAGCTCAAGGTTTTCCAGGATAACTAACCTTGGCCTCTCCCAAGGCTCGGCGATCCACGATCTGCTGCGTGGGTCGCCGGGACGGGAGAATAGGGAGCATGTGAATGGTGAAGAAAGGACCAGGTACCTACAGGCCTCAAATTTTTTTAATCACAGGTACCGACGATAGAGTCGCTGAGCATTAGCTTTGGCACATCTTCCACAGGTAGGTAACTCGAACAATGGGCACCCCATCTCAAGCCGTTCAAGTCTGCGAAGCGATCCTTCGATCGGAATTGGAGTACAACCAGGCACACAAAATCTGGCCAAGCGTAAACCGGGTTATTGAGCTCATGCTCGCTCGGCGGAACGAATTGAGCGACGCATACGAGGAGCTCTATGCGTCGCTATCGCACCGCCATCGAGCCCTGGAGGCTTTCTTTGACGTATTCGCCTCGACGCCCATGGCGTGGAGCCCTGAGAAGCTCAACAAAGCCCGCCAGGCGCGTAAAGAGCTCACCGACATCAACACGCGGATCGCCGCAGTAGCAGATGATCTCGTCGAACTGCTCGCGCGGCGCGACGAAATTAAAGAAACCTCCAGTTTCAGTTGCGACACCTTCTACCACGCCCTCGATCCTATAGAAGCTGCGGCCGAGTCAGAGGCAATTCACCTTTTCGAGTGGCATGTAAAAGAGCACTTGGACTCTCTGAAGGACCAGTACGACCTGAAATACTGGCCATCACTGAGCGCCGTCGTTCAGGCCATCGGTGAAGATGCCCAAAACGCAGAAGTCTACGCGCAGGATCCTGCCACCGCGTCGGCCACGGAAAGTCGTCGCCCAGGTCTGTCTGATTTTCTGAAGGCATACTTCGCTCGCATCAAAAACAACAGCATCAGCGCGCACGGCTTCATTCCGAACGACTTTAGCGTGTCTGATAACACCCTAGCGTCGCTGGTTAACTGCGCCCTTGATCTTGATGCCGACAAGCTTATTGATGGCGATTTCGTTAAGCGCTTCCGGCAGCGCGAGCGCGAACGCTAGCGATATCTTGCCTACATCGGAGCAAACGCCCTTGAGTCATCCGACAGCTCATTCCCTGCCTTTTTCACCATTTCCAAAGAGCAGACTTCCAGTGCGCCACTCGAGCGGACAGCGTGCCGGCCGTGATTCCCAGAAGGGATCACGCCGGAGGAACTGCGGGAACCCAGTACTCCTCTCCACGTAGGAGCACGGTGAAACCGGCTTGCCCACCATGCTCGGTGGGGGCGTATTTGAAGACCCTCGTACCAATACGACCCAGGCCGTGGAAACAGGACAACGCCATGCTGATCCAGCGCCGCTCATAGGCCTCACCAGTTCCGGCCTCAGCATACAACTCCAACAGCCTCCTCTCCTTCAGAGCATGAGCTGCCCTACATAACCAGGCGGGATCTACCCATGGGGTTAATTTCAGGGAGTGCCGCCGGTTCAAGTGCCCAACGAAACCGTAGAGCGACGCCCACAGCCCTGGCCGTTTGCGTAGTAGCTGCAGCAGATCCTTCTGATCTGGGAGACGCTGTCCATCCGCATCGGTACTGAACAGCAACCGAACGGCGCTGCTCAACGCGATCCTCATCGATCGCAGTTGGAGCTGCTCCAGATCCAGGCGCCGCTCAAGACAATGGTAGTACCCAAGCAGGGCTGTACGCCCAGGTCCCTCCGGCAACACCTTCAGTAAGTGAGCAATCCGTCTACGCTCGCTGGCTCGCTCTCGAACCTCCGGATCAACGTTCAACTGGCCAGTTTCCTGAAGCCAGTTAACCACGGAGCGAACACGGCGCAGCCCCTCCGCACTGAAGTGATCAACCAGCACTGCGTAGCTGGGCATCTCGGCCCAATGCTGGTGAAGCTCACTCAGGAAGGGGAGATAGCGTTGAAGATTGAGAGCTGCAAACTGAGCGCCTCTGCGTGCCTTGAGCCAGATCGCGAAACCAAACAAAGCCGCCTGTACCTGGGCGCTCTCGGTACCGTACTGCAGACGCGTCAGACGCGCCTCGAATGAACTATCCCAAGAACAGGCCTGGCATGACTTCACTCTTCCTGCAGGCATCATTTGCGTACACATCGGGCAAGGCACCTCGCCAAGAGCAAAGCACCTTTTGCAGAGCGGCGCCCCCTCTGTCGTGACGGATGCCCTTGGAAGTCGGCACGACGAGCAAGTCGTACTGTTTTGCTTGGATATGCAGGTAGGACAGCATCTCAGCACGTTCCCATCGATCTCTCGCCGGACCAATCGTGTCGAGGCCGTAGAGCAGCGCTCGCAAGGTTCAGCTTCTCGGAAGTAGTGAGAACATGAGGCGCAGGCCGGGCCTGCAGGGGTCAGCTTGCCGATGTTGCCACCAGTCCGCTTGCATCGGACGCAGGGCTTCTGGACCTCACACCTCCGACAGACCGTGCTGGTGTCGAACACGGGCAGTCGCGAGAAATTCCCACAGCCGGAACACAGCTGGCGTTTGAACAGCCGGGCGTAACAGGTCATGCAGAACTTGCGCCCGCGATGCACCTTCTTGGCCTTGTCCATTCCGCGCCGACACTCATCGCACCTGAGGGAGGGGGTGTGAGCAGCCTGGTGGATGTTCAACGTCGTACTCTCTCTTGCTACCTTCATCTACCGAATGACTCCTGCACGGCTAGCCTTCCTTTGAAACAGAAGCCAGGACCGCAGAACTGAATTCTTACTGCGAGGTGAAAGGCGATCTGGTGCGCCATGCACGTGAGCCCGAGGAGTTGTCTTGGGCAGCAAGTGAGTCAGGCATGAGAGGTTCCGGCCGATGGCCGCCTGACAGCTCGAATGGCATAAGTGAGCTGTGTCAGCCGCCTCTGAGAATCTTGCCGAACCAGCCCTCAGAACCGAGTTCACCGCCGATAGGTAGGCGACGCGATCTGGTACAGGCAAGCACTCCAACGCCAGCCCCAAGCTCACGCTTGGAAGATCATCGATATCCACATCCAGGTGCTCTAGGAACTCCCTGGCTGGGCCTGTGCGATGGATCGACAACGCTCGCATCAGCCGGTGCAGCCCTCGCATCAGATCAAACCAATCCTCGGGGCTCAGCCTCAAACCGCCGAAGCCATCAGATCGACCTCGCACGATCGAATCAGCGAACAACTCCAACTCTTCGGCACCGGCTGATGAGTGCTCAGGATCTACCTCAGAAAGCAGCCCATGGCATTGGTGGCAACGCCTCAAGTCTAGAGCCTGATAGTCCAGGCGATGAGGGGCTAGGACTGCATGACAACGCGGACAACGATCCCGGAGTAACACCCCGTGCTCAGAACAGCAGGTATGCCATGCCAGGCGCCATTGCACCTTGTAGTAAGGCCGAGGCCCCGTGAAACAGATGGGGCAGTACTGAAGCCCACCAGCACGCCTGGTATTTCTACCACCCAGAGTGAGCACCCATGGAGTAATGCCAACTCGCCGCAGCTCATGGCCAAGCAGCTTGCAGACCGGCTCCAGAGTTGCCTCCCGCAGTATTTCTTCTCTGAGACCCGACTGCTTAGAGAGTGTCGCAACAGACAACCCGCAAATCCCCAGATCGCAGTCGCGTGTCCAGATACGACGGTCAGGCCATAGCAGCTGTGCCAACTCAAGCGGATCACAGCCATGGCAAAGAGCGCAGCGGATCAGCCAAGACGAGAAAAGCTCATCCTGGCGAAGGGCTGGAACGAGGGGCCAACGGGGATCTATAGCACGACTTCCCGTATGCCAAAGTTGACGTCCTTCTTCCACTTGGGTGCACCCAGTAGGTCGAGGTCTATGCACTCTTTGCCGGAGGTAATCGCCAGTCGAGCGCACCCAAGCAAAAGCTCCTCAACCTTCGAGGTGTTGCCTTCCGTAATGCGCAGAATAAGCGAGGCTTTTTCCTTGCTGGACAGGTGAGAAGCATGTTTCAGCGGGAGCCATGACTCGAAGCCTTTCAGGAACTGTCGGAAAGCTGGAGAAGCCGTCCAATCAGGCACGTTCACCGCCACAAACCGATTGGCGTACTGCTCGTCCTTTTGCAACAGTTGCTTGGCAGACTTCACCCCAACTCCAACGATGGATATGCCGGTTTTATTGCTTACCCGCTTGATGAGCCTCGAAATTGCTGTCATCTCACGAGCGGTGCCCTGGGTAAGCGACTGGACCTCGTCAATGATCAGCATCTTCGTTTTGCAGTTCTCCAGCAGATTCATTGCTTTGAAGAAGAGATTCTCGAAGGGTGCGTCGGGATTGAAGGGTGAGATTGAGGTGCTAAGAATTTCTATCAGAAACTGCTTAGGACTTGGCTGGTCCATCTCAATCATGAGGACAGGTTTCTCTCGAATACCCTCTTCATTGATGAACTGCGGTGCGCGAATATCAATAAATCGCTTAATCAAAGTTGTTTTGCCCATTCGAGAGTCGCCCAGAAGAAAAATGTCTGGCTGATCCCGATGACCCGAGAGTTTCGCGAAGAGCATGTTATGGAGCTTGTCTGCAAACTCATAATCGATCCATCGCGGGGCGATCTGAGATAAGCGCTCGGAATCCGAAAGGCCAAACTGCCACCGAAATTCTGGAAGAACATGACTGAAGTCTGTCATGCGACGCCTCCATATAGACCAACCTCAGTATCATCACCCCAATCATCTAAAGCAACTACAGGAGCAGTCTGGGTTGAGTTATTTATCACTCCCTGCTCGCCGGCAAGGACAGTTCCTGGAGACTTTAACTTGGCATTGTTCTTGGCGTTCTGTTGCGTTCTGCGAGCAGATTTCGTCTTTGCAGCCGCATCAGAAACAATGTTCTTTTGGAGAGCGATCATTTTTCTGACAAGAGATGAATCCGCCATCCCCATGCCTTCCTTCTTCACAATAAGCTTCGCTTTTCGATACTCCTCCACGGTTACACCTGGGTAAGGCTCGTCTGAGATAGGTATCTTATGATACTTCCCCTCTACCGGCTCAAAGAACCAAATATAGTTGATGTCTCTTGGGTCACGCCTAAATACCAACCTTTCAGTTTTGTTCGTAGCAGGATCCTTACGGCCTATGTATGGACGTAGAACCTCTGCATAGTAAAAGGCATTCCACTCAACCCCATAAGTCTGCACTGTTTTATAAGCAGATGGCAGAAAATCAATTTCCAAAGTAACGGGACACTGCGGCACTGGCGGAAGGCCGCAGATAGGTTTCCTCAAACTACTACCAAAAAATGCTTCGTGCCACTTACTGGCTGGAGACATAAAAGCTATACCACTGTGCGGCTTATTGTTGTATTTAACTATTTCTGCAATTAGCCACTTCTCTAGGTCAGCAAAAGTCAGAATCGCCTCGTTATCTGAATTTACCTCACCGCGCTCATTGATATTCCGCCAGGTGGCACCAGGCAGCGTCGCAAACGCTCGCGCTTTGGTGTTCATCAAAGACTCAATATGCCCCCCCCAGTGGGGCGTGTCTTTTGGCCTAAACTCACGCTCTATGTTGTGGAGAGTGCATGATTGGATAAGAGACCCAGTTTTGAAGTCGGGACCGTTGTCACTATGCACTTCATAGGGCTTCCCCCATGCATTCCATTCTGCATCTATTTCGTGGAGATTAAGCCATTTATGTTTAGGCAACATGGCCTGAACTAGACACATGGCGACAGATAGTGCAGACGGCCCATGCAAGGACAAGTAGTAGCCAACTATAAGTCGCGTATACATGTCGATTGCGAGAGTTAGAGTTGGGCGACCGATTGGACGTCGATACACATCATCAACAATTATTACGTCTGCAGGAGTATGGTCGATCTGGATGCGGTGAAGAGGATAGTTTGCCTCATAACTGTTAGGTGTTGGCTCATAGGTATCCTTGGCAATATCTCCGTGACCACGAGCCTTTAATCTAGTTTTCCTTGGCACCTGCTCAATTCGCCGGGAAACCGCTGGCAAAGAAGGTGGTGGCAGGCCTTGCATCTCACAGGCATCTGAGATAACGCCGTGTACCTCTAACTTCGTCGGCCTACTCGTAGACAGATATGATGTTTGAATAACATTGGCAATGATGAGCTCTACTTGCTTGCTTAACCTCGCAGAGCCCCCTCTCCAGCCTCGTCGGCGAGGTACTAACGATAAAAATTCACCAGTGCTCTGATAGCGTTCGATCCAACGGTAAACAGAAGCCCTACTGACATTGCACGCTTGCGCTCGTGTTTCCACAGCGCCAGCCTTGTAAAGGTCACCTTTAATTAACGGCAAAATGATTGCCCAACGCCTCTCAGCCTCCGCCCAATCTTGATCTGCAATGTGGTCGAGAGAGGAGCTAGAGGAGCTGACCTTCACGTCCTCAGAAGTGACACGCCTTAGCTCTTGAATTGGCAAAAGTTTGGATATACCAGAAACGACATGGATACCAATCATGTGGTGGTAATCCATGTTCGCTGACAGCCGATAATTCTGACCTTTGAAGTTTACGAACTCGCCGATCAGAAGACTCACCGCTGCTCTGCTGGGAGCAAACCCTTTGGTTTCAGCCCCTTTCATTTACGCGCCCTCATAATAGTGAACTCGTCCAATGGCTCCTCGAGATCAGCGAGCGCCTGGCCGGTGGCAATGAGGTGCCAGAGATGCGAACGGCCAATGGCCTCGTTCCCCGTAAAATGCCGCGCTATGAGATGGTGGAACGGCGCCGCTTTCATGTTCGAGAGCGTGTTCAGCACAGCCGAAGTGAAAGTCGGATCGAAATTCAGGTTTCGGTACCGCTGGAGGAACTCGACGCTCTCAAGCACAGGGCCGCGAATCCGCGTCTCGTCATAGATCCGAAACTCCCATCCCCGATCACAGGCATAGCGGTATGCGGCCTTCCATTTGGGGAGCCATTCGCGCCAGTTGGGCACCCACTGCTCCCGCATTTTTACTTCAACAAGCAGCGGCTTACGGCCCGTCCGCTCATCAAACTGGACGAAGAAGTCAGGTGGATAGATGTAGCTGCGACCGTTACGCGCAGTAAATGGGATCTGAGCCGGCTGCGCGACAATCGCAACGACCTCCGGATCCAGGAGCCAGATTCGGATGAAATCACGCTCCAGGCCCGACTCGTACGAAACGCCCTGACCGCGGAAGGGCAGCACTCCTGAGAGGCTGCGGGTCATGGACTTGCTACGGCGGGTCTGCGAGATCAGCTCGCCATTATGGACAGTAGAAGACATAGGGCACCCATCGGCTGTATTGCCAGAGATGCTACCCAGCGACGTGTGGCGAAAAGGCCCAATCTGTGCCCATGGAGGGATCAGAACTAGAGAAGAGGGCGAAAAACTGCGGGTTTTCGCTAGCCGGAACGCAATTCTTGCCTTGTGTAGCAAGAGCTACGGCATGAGCGTAGACACGAAAACCAACTCGAAAACGAGCTGCTTAGACTCTCTCGCGATGACCTTCATGCCTGGATATGAGCCTGAGACAGATGGCTCCTCGGACATGATCTCAGCTATTTCGTACTTTTCTGGACCTAGTCGCAGCTATTGCGTTAATTCGTCTCATAAATTGGGTATAAAAAAAACGAAGGAATGCGGGCTCCAGGGCATTTTTGTCTCATCTATTTCGTTTTGCCCTAGAGGCAGCAAGCCAAGGCCCGGCGAGATCACCCTCGCGCATCAGGGCGTGCTGTTCCTGGACGAGCTATCCGAGTTCGATCGCAAGGTGCTCGAAGTGCTCAGGGAGCCCCTGGAAAGCGGCGAGATCGTGATCGCTCGCGCCAACGACCGCGTGCGCTTCCCCGCGCGTTTCCAACTGGTCGCCGCGATGAACCCCTGTCCCTGCGGCTACCTGGGCGACAGCGCAAACCGCTGCCGCTGCACGCCCGAACAGATCCAGCGCTACCGCGCCAAGCTCTCCGGCCCGCTGCTCGATCGCATCGACCTGCACCTGACCGTGGCCCGCGAAGCCACGTCGCTGGACGACCCGCTTCCCGGTGGCCAGGACAGCGCCAGCGCCGCTGCCGACGTGGCCCGTGCCCGCCAGCGCCAGCTCGATCGCCAGGGCTGCGCCAACGCCTTCCTCGACCTCCAGGGCCTGCGTCGCCATTGCCCGCTGCCCGAGGAAGACCGTCGCTGGTTGGAAGGTGCCTGCGAGCGCCTCGGCCTGTCGCTGCGGGCCGCACACCGCATCATCAAGGTCGCCCGCACGCTCGCCGACCTCGAGGACACCGAGGCCGTCGCCCGCCACCACCTCGCCGAGGCACTGCAGTACCGCCCCTCCTCGGAGCCCTGAGCCGGCAAAGCAGGGAAACACTTGCACCCAGGCGCTCGCCGAGGCCGGTGGCATACTGCGGCCCCACCCGCCCAGCCCCGGTCCTCCCGATGAACAGCCTGCAACTCGGTCCCCTGGCCATCTCCTCCGCACAAGCCCTGTTCTACCTGGGCTTCTTCGCCGCGCTCGCCTGCGGCTGGTGGCAGGGCCGCCGACGCGGAGGCAATCCCGAGCCCGTGCTGTTCGCCATGCTCTTCGCCGGCGTGCTGGCGGCTCGACTTGCCTTCGTCGTCCTCTACTTCGCCGAGTACCGCACCGAACCCTGGCGCATGCTGGACATCCGCGATGGCGGTTTCCTGCTGCTTCCCGGCCTGGCGATGGCGGCGCTGGTGGGGTTCCTGAGTGCCCGCCGCCAGCCGGCCGTGCGCCGCCCGCTGGGCATCGCACTGCTGGTGGGCGCCATGCTCTGGGGCGGCGGCAGCGCGGTGATCGCGGCACTGGAGCGTGGCCGGCAACTGCCGGAGGTGGCACTGACCGACCTTGCGGGCAAGCCCGTCGACCTGCGCGAACTGGATGGCCGCCCGCTGGTGGTCAACCTGTGGGCCACCTGGTGCCCGCCCTGTCGCCGCGAGATGCCGGCCCTGCAGGCAGCGCAGAAGGCCCGACCCGACCTGCGCTTCGTCCTGGTCAACCAGGGCGAGAACCGCGAGCAGGTGCAACGCTTCCTGCGTGAGCAGGGCCTGGACGTGCAGGAAGTGCTGATCGACGGCAGCAACCGCTTCGGCGCCCTGACCGGCTCCTACGGCCTGCCGACCACACTGTTCTATGACCGCCAGGGGCGCCTGCTCAAGAGCCACATGGGCGAGCTGTCCAGCGCCAGCCTGAGCCGCTCGCTGGAAGACCTGGGCAGAGACTGAGCACCGGCACGACCCGCCCATGAAAAAGGCGCCCCGAGGGGCGCCTTTTCTCATCGCGGTGACAGCGGGCCTAGCGGAAGCGCCCCACTTCCTGGCGCAGCTCCTCGGCCAGGCGATCCAGCTCCTGGGCGGTCTGCGCCAGGTTGGCGACCACCTCGCGCTGCTCGCTGTTGGCCAGGGCGATGCTCTGCAGGTTGCTGCTGAGCAGGGTCGCGGTGCTGCTCTGCTCCTGGGTGGCGGTGGTGATGGCGGCGAACTGCTCGCCGGCGGCGCTGCTCTGCTGGGCGATCTGCGCCAGGGCGGCGGCGACCTTGGCGTTGCGCTCAAGGCCGTCCTGCATCAGCGCCTTGCCGTGCTCCATGGTGCTGATGGCGCTGGCCGTCTCGTCCTGGATGCTGCCGATCATGCTGGAGATCTCGGTGGTCGCCTCGCGGGTGCGGGCGGCCAGGTTGCGCACCTCGTCCGCCACCACGGCGAAGCCGCGGCCCTGCTCACCGGCCCGGGCCGCCTCGATGGCGGCGTTGAGCGCCAGGAGGTTGGTCTGGTCGGCGATGGCGGTGATCACACCGACGATGCCGCCGATCTCCTGGGAGCGCTGGCCGAGGGTATTGATCACTTCGGCGGTGCCATTGAGGGCTGTGGATATCTGTTCCAGCGCCGCCGAAGCCTCGCCCATCGAGCTCTGGCCGATGCGTGTCTGCTGGGCGTTGTCACTGGCCAGGCGCTCGGTGGCGCGCATGTTGTCGGCGATGTTCAGGGAGGTGGCGCTGAACTCCTCCACCGCGCCGGCCATGCTGCTGATCTCGCCGGACTGCTGCTCCATGCCTTCATAGGCGCCGCTGGAGAGCCCGGACAGCACCTGGGAACGGCTGCCGACCTGCTGCGCCGAGCTGCGGATGTGCGCCACCATGGTCGAGAGCGCCTCGCCCATCTGGTTGAAGCTGCGCGCCAGCTCGCCGATCTCGTCGAGGCTGGAAACATCCAGGCGCACGCTGAGGTCGCCCGCACCCAGTGCCCGTGCCTGCCCCACCAGCTCGCCCAGCGGGCGCAGGCGCCTGCGCAGCAGCCAGATCACCGCCGCCACCGCCAGCGCCATGGCCAGCAGGCTGCCGAAGGCCAACTGGCTGCCGACGCTCCAGGTGACCTCGCGGATCTCCGCCTTGGGCATGCTCGCCACCACCTGCCAGGGGCCGTCGGCGAAAGGCACGGCGACGCTGAAGAAATCCTGTGCACCGTCATTCCAGAAGCGGCCATGGCCGGACTCGCGGGCAAGCGCGGCGAGGGTGTCGCCGATAGCCTCGGGGCGATGCACGCCGGCCGGGGTCACCAGCCACTTGCCGGTTTCGTCCATCAGCGCCAGGGAACCGGTCTTGCCGATGCGGAAGCGCTGCAGGTTGGCGAACTGGGCGTTCTGCGCGTCGGTGTAGTCGAAGCCGACGAAGAGCACCGCGATGACCTGGCCGCCGCTGTCGCGCACCGGCGTGTACTGGGTCATGTAGTAGCGATCGAAGAGCAGGGCGCGGCCCACGTAGTTCTGCCCGGACAGCAGGCGCTGGTAGGCGGGGTGGGCATGGTCGAGCACGGTGCCGATGGCGCGGTTGCCGTCCTGCTTGTTCAGCGAGGTGGTGATGCGCACGAAGTCCTCGCCATCACGGACGAACACCGTGGCCACGCCGGCGGTGAGGTGGCGGAATTCGTCCACCAGGGTGAAGTCGTTGTTCAGCGCCTGGCCGTTGAGGTACAGGGCCGGCGGGTTGAGCGCGGCGACCGGCACGCGCTCGTCGGCATGCAGGGCGACGCCACTGGCGAAGCGCTGCTCGAACAGGCTGGCCAGGCGCTGGGTGCTCTCGCGCAGGCTGCCGTGGAAGGTGCTCAGCTGGTCGGCGAGCAGGCGTGCCTCGCTGGCCAGGTGCTCTTCACGGGTCGCGATGTTGGCCTGGTCGAGGGAACGCAGGGCGAAGAGCGTGCTGCCGCTGATCAGCAGCACGAGGATGAGGGCGAGGGCGGCGGCGAGCTGCCAGGCGATTCGTGACCTGGGCGGGTTCATGGGGTTTCTCCAGTATTTTGCAGGCAAGGCTGGCGAGGAGCTTCTATGGCTCCTTCGGCGGGCGGCGAGAATACTTGACTGCCCTAGTGAGGTATAGGACGCATCTGCCCAAAGCACCGGAAAAATCTGTAAGCGGACGCCACGCGGCTCTAGCGTTTGAATTCCACCGCCGGCAGGCGCATGGCCGCCACCTCGGCCAGCAGGTAGTCGCGCAGGCGGCGCAGGCGGTCCTGGCCGCTGCGCACCTTGGGCCAGACCAGGTGGTAGCTGTCGCCACTGGGCACCGCCGTGGGCCAGGGCAGGCCGATGCGGCCTTGCTCCACGTCCTCGGCGACCATCACCAGGTCGCCGATGGAGACGCCGTAACCCCGCGTGGCGGCGACGATGCCCAGCTCCAGGGTGTCGAACACCTGCCCGCCCTTGAGCGGGATGTCCTGCTCCAGCCCCATCGCCTGCAACCAGCGCCGCCAGTCACGCCGGTCCGGCGTCGGGTGCAGCAACTCGGCCTGCTTCAGCCGCGCCAGGTCCCAGGGCCCTTCGGCGGCGGCCGAGGCCGCGCTCACCGGGATCAGCCATTCGGCGAACAGCTCGACGCTTTCCCACTCGTCGCTGAAGCCGCCGCTGCTCAGCAACACCGCGCAGTCGAAGGGCTCGTGGTTGAAGTCGACCTTGTCGACGTCCATCCAGGCACTGGTCAGCTGCACTTCAACATCCGGGTTCTGCAGGCGGAAGCGCGACAGCCGGGCCAGCAGCCAGCGCATGGTCAGGGTCGAGGGTGCCTTGAGGCAGAGGATGCTGTCGTCCACCCGCAGGGTGGCGCAGGCACGCTCCAGGGAATCGAAGCCCTCGCGCAGGCCGGGCAGGATCATCCGTGCCGGCTCGGTGAGCTGCAGGTTGCGCCCCTTGCGCTCGAACAGGCGGCAGGCGAAGTGCTCCTCCAGGGTACGGATGTGGCGGCTCACCGCGCTCTGGGTGATGGCCAGCTCCTCGGCGGCACGGGTGAAGGAGGCGTGGCGCGCCGCGGCTTCGAAGGCGCGCAGGGCGTAGAGCGGTGGCAGGCGGCGCGTCATGATGCATCCACTCATGAGTCAAAGTCATGGAAGGCATCATTTTTTTCCCTTTGTGGCGCGGATTCAAGCGCTGGAGAATCCATCGTCCCTGGCCCGATGCGTTTTCGGGCTCCGCTTCCCACAAGTGACCCAGACTCATGCCACAGCAGATCCGCTCCGAACTTTTGGCCATTCTTCGCCTCGCCGGTCCGCTGATCGCGGCGCAACTGGCCAACGTGCTGATGGTCTTCACCGACACGGTGATGATGGGCCTGCTCGGCCCGGCGGAACTGGCCGCCGGCGGCCTGGGGGCGGCGAGCTACTCCTTCGTCTCGATCTTCTGCGTCGGCGTGATCGCCGCCGTGGGCAACCTGGTCGCCATCCGCCATGGCGCGGGCGACAGCGCCGGGGCGGCGCGCCTGACCCAGGCCGGGCTGTGGCTCGGCTGGGGCCTGGCCCTGGGCGCCGGGCTGCTGCTGTGGAACCTGGGCCCGCTGCTGGCCCTGTTCGGCCAGGAGGCGCACAACATCGAAGGCGGCATGCGCTTCCTCTCCACCCTGGTGTTCGCCCTGCCCGGCTACATGACCTTCATGGCCCTGCGCGGCTTCACCAGCGCCATCGGCCGTCCCGGGCCGGTGATGGCCATCAGCATCGGCGGCGCGCTGGCCAACTTCGCCCTCAACTACATGCTCATCCATGGCTGGTTCGGCTTGCCGCCCCTGGGCCTGGCCGGCATCGGCCTGGTCACCGCGCTGGTGATGAGCGCCATGGCAGCGCTGCTGGCCTGGCACGTGACCCGCCACCCGGCCTATGCCGCCTATTCCCTGCGCCATGGCCTGCTGCACCCGCGCCTGGACGACCTGCGCGAGCTGCTGCGCCTGGGCCTGCCCATCGGTGGCACTTATGCGGTGGAGTCCGGCCTCTTCGCCTTCGCCGCGCTGTGCATGGGTGCCCTGGGCAGCCTGTCGCTGGCGGCGCACCAGATCGCGATCATGTCGGTGTACGTGGCCTTCATGGTGCCGGTGGGCATCTCCTACGCGGTGACCTTCCGCATCGGCCAGCACTTCGGCGCCGGCCGCCTGGAGGACGCACGTCGCGCCGGGCGCCTGGGCATCGCCGTGGGCGCCGGCTGCATGCTCAGCTTCGCCGCACTGTTCTGGCTGGCGCCGGAGTGGGTGGTGGGGCTGTTCCTCGACCGCAACGCCGGCGAGTACCGGGAGGTGGTCGCCCTGGCCGTGAGCCTGCTGGCCATCGCCGCGCTGTTCGAGCTGTTCGACGGCATCCAGACCATCGCCATGGGCGCCATCCGCGGGCTCAAGGACGCCAAGACCACCTTCCTCGTCGGCCTCGGCTGCTACTGGCTGGTGGGCGCTCCCGCGGCCTGGCTGCTGGCATTCCCGCTCGGCATGGGCGCCCAGGGCGTGTGGTGGGGGCTGGCTTCCGGGCTCGCCTGCGCGGCGGTCGGGCTGACCCTGGGCTTCGAATGGAAGACCCTGCGCATGCTGCGCCCGCAGGTGCCGCTGACCGGGGCCTGCAGGGCCCTCTAGAGGCTCGGCAGGTTGCCCAGCAGCGGCTGGCGCACGCCGAACACCAGAAAGCGCGCGAGGTCGGCCAATGGCAGCGGCTTGCTGATCCAGTAACCCTGCACCTGGTCGCAACCGAACTGGCGCAGCAGGGCCAGTTGCTCGGAGGTCTCCACGCCTTCCGCCACCACTTCCAGGTTGAGGTTGTGCGCCAGGTTGATCATCGCGCGCACCAGCTGGCGGTTCTCGGGGCGGTCCTGCATGCCGCCGACGAAGCTCTTGTCGATCTTCAGCAGGGTGATGGGCAGGCTGTTGAGGTGGACGAAGGAGGAGAAGCCGGTGCCGAAGTCGTCCAGGGAGAAACGCACGCCGACCTTGCCCAGTGCCTGCATGGTCTGTTGCACCTGCTCGCTGCGGCGCATGACCGCCGTCTCGGTGAGTTCGAACTCGAGCCACTGGGCGTCGACGCCGCGCTCGCTGATCAGGCGGTTGAGGGTCGGCAGCAGCTGGCTGTCCTGGAACTGGCGGAAGGACAGGTTCACCGCCATGTGCAACGCCGGCAGGCCGCGCCCGCGCAGCCATTGCATGTCGCGCAGGGCACGGGATATGACCCAGTAGCCGAGCGGTACGATCAGCCCGCTTTCCTCGGCCAGGGGCACGAATTCGTTGGGCGAGAGCAGGCCGCGCTCGGCGTGGCGCCAGCGCACCAGGGCCTCGAGGCCGACGATGCGGCCGGTCTCCAGGCACAGGCGCGGCTGGTAGTGGAGCTCCAGTTCGTCGCGGCGCAGGGCCCGGCGCAGCTCGCTTTCCAGGTCGGCGAGGCTGCGGGCGCTGCGGTTGATGCGTTCGTCGAAC
This sequence comes from Pseudomonas sp. 57B-090624, assembly GCF_003234055.1. NCBI lineage: Bacteria > Pseudomonadati > Pseudomonadota > Gammaproteobacteria > Pseudomonadales > Pseudomonadaceae > Pseudomonas > Pseudomonas sp. 57B-090624. The sequence continues at coordinate 34,450 of NZ_QKRU01000048.1, read as the reverse complement.
ACGTGGAAGGTGCAGCCCTGCACGGCCTTGGCCTGCTGCATGGCGATGTGCGCGTGCCACATCAGCGGATCGGCGCCCTCGTCGGAGCGGGCATGGGCGATGCCCAGGCTGCAGCCGATCAGCAGGCTCTCGCCATCGACCCAGTAGGGCTCGCCGAGCGCTTCGGCGATGCGCTCGGCGACCTTCTCGGCGCGGGACGGGTCGCGGCGGGTGTCCAGCAGCAGGGCAAACTCGTCGCTGCCCAGGCGGGCCAGCTGGTCGCCGGCAGCCAGCTCGCCCTTGAGCCGCGCCACCACCTGCAGGATCAGGCGGTCGCCGGCCTGGTAGCCGAGGGCATCGTTGGCGTGGCGAAAATTGTCGAGGTCCAGGTGGCCCAGCGCCAGGCCGCGCCCGGCGAACTCGGCCAGGCGGGCCGCCAGCAGGGTCTGGAAGCCCTGGCGATTGGCGATGCCGGTGAGCGGGTCCTGCTCGGCCAGGCTCTGCAGGGTGTCCTGCAGGGTGCGGCGCTCGCGCAGGTAGCGCAGGCTGCGGCGCAGCAGGTCCGGGGTCAGTTGGTCATGCACCAGCCAGTCGCTGACGCCGGCGGGGGCCTCCTCGGGCTCGTGCTCCAGCAGCAGGATGGTGGGCAGGTGGCAGCGACCGGGTGCCGGCAGCAGGCCGGGGGTGCACAGCAACAGGCCGCCCTCGGCATCGTCGAACAGGCTGCTCGCGGCTTCCCAGGAAGGGGCGGTTATGAGCGGGGCGACGCTGCCCAGCGAGCCGAGCAGCTCGCGTAAGGATTCCGCCCAGCCAGGCGTTTCCGCCAGCAGGAGCATGCGCGTGGGCTCGGCAAGCGCGGACAAATGACCTCCCCGGGGTCACAAAACAATGGCTTCTAAGGCCTGATTCGCGTCGTGATCGACGTCGTTCTTCTAGTGCGTTCCTGGCACATTGCCGCGAACTCTGCGCGAAATGTGAACAGCCATCAACACCGATTGTCGGAACAATCGTACTTGATGAATGGAAATATCCAAGCATGACCCTTCATCAAGGGGCGCTGCGTCACACTGTTCGGCACAGATCGGCATATCCGGGCCGGCCTGCTAGAATGCGCGGCCATTCCCCCGTGATACATCCAGCATGTCCCGACTCAATCCCCGGCAGCAGGAAGCCGTGAACTATGTCGGCGGCCCTCTCCTGGTGCTCGCCGGCGCCGGCTCCGGCAAGACCAGCGTGATCACCCGCAAGATCGCCTACCTCGTGCAGGAGTGCGGCATCCGCGCCCAGTACATCGTGGCCGTCACCTTCACCAACAAGGCCGCCCGCGAGATGAAGGCGCGCGTCGGCACGCTGTTGCGCGGCGCCGAGGGCCGCGGCCTGACGGTATCCACCTTCCACAACCTGGGCCTGAACATCATCCGCAAGGAACACGCCCGGCTGGGCTACAAACCGGGTTTCTCGATCTTCGACGAGTCGGACATCAAGGCGCTGCTGACGGACATCATGCAGAAGGAGTACGCCGGGGACGATGGCGCCGACGAGGTGAAGAACTACATCGGCTCCTGGAAGAACGACCTGATCCTGCCCGAGGAAGCGCTGGCCAACGCGCGCAACCCCAAGGAGCAGACGGCCGCGGTGGTGTACCTGCACTACCAGCGCACCCTCAAGGCCTACAACGCGGTCGACTTCGACGACCTGATCCTGCTGCCGGTGAAGCTGTTCCAGGAGAACCCGGACATCCTCGAGAAATGGCAGCAGCGCGTGCGCTACATGCTCGTGGACGAATACCAGGACACCAACGCCAGCCAGTACCTGCTGGTTAAGATGCTGGTGCAGCACCGGGCGCAGTTCACCGTGGTCGGTGACGACGACCAGTCGATCTACGCCTGGCGCGGCGCACGACCGGAAAACCTGATGCAGCTCAAGGACGACTTCCCGTCGCTGAAGGTGGTGATGCTGGAGCAGAACTACCGCTCCACCAGTCGCATCCTCAAGTGCGCGAACGTGCTGATCGCCAATAACCCTCACGTGTTCGAGAAGCAGCTGTGGAGCGAGATGGGCGTCGGCGACCCGATCCGGGTGATCCGCTGCCGCAACGAGGACGCCGAGGCCGAGCGCATCGCCATGGAGATCCTCACGCTGCACCTGAAGACCGAGCGCCCCTACAGCCAGTTCGCCATCCTCTACCGCGGCAACCACCAGGCCAAGCTGATGGAGCTGAAGCTGCAGCACCACCAGGTGCCCTACAGGCTGTCGGGCGGCACCAGCTTCTTCGGCCGCCAGGAAGTGAAGGACCTGATGTCCTACTTCCGCCTGCTGGTGAACCCGGACGATGACAACGCCTTCCTCCGCGTGATCAACGTGCCACGCCGGGAAATCGGCTCCACCACCCTGGAGAAGCTCGGCAACTACGCCACCGAGCGCAAGATCTCGATGTACGCCGCCGCCGACGAAGTCGGCCTCGGCGAGCACCTCGACAGCCGCTACACCGAGCGCCTGCAGCGCTTCAAGCGCTTCATGGACAAGGTCCGCCAGCAATGTGCGCAGACCGATCCCATCGCCGCCCTGCGCAGCATGGTGATGGACATCGACTACGAGAACTGGATTCGCCAGAACGCCTCCAGCGACAAGGTCGCCGAGTTCCGCATGGGCAACGTCTGGTTCCTCATCGACGCCCTGAAGAACACCCTCGAACGCGACGAGGACGGCGAGATGACCATCGAGGAGGCGATCGCCAAGCTGGTGCTGCGCGACATGCTGGAGCGCCAGCAGGAAGAGGAGGAGGGCGCCGACGGGGTGCAGATGATGACGCTGCACGCGTCCAAGGGCCTGGAATTCCCCTACGTGTTCATCATGGGTGTGGAGGAAGACATCCTGCCCCACCGCTCCAGCATCGAGGCCGACACCATCGAGGAGGAGCGCCGGCTCGCCTATGTCGGCATCACCCGCGCCCGGCAGAACCTGGCCATGACCTTCGCCGCCAAGCGCAAGCAGTACGGCGAGATCATCGACTGCGCGCCGAGCCGTTTCCTCGACGAACTGCCGCAGGAAGACCTGCAGTGGGAAGGCATGGAGGACACGCCAGTCGAGGTCAAGGCGGTGCGCGGCAACACGGCGCTGGCGGACATCCGCGCCATGCTCAAGAAGCCCTGAGCCCCCGCACCCGGCTGCCGGGGGGCGCCCGCGCGGGCTGTCACAAGGGCATCGCGCGATGCCCCCGCGCCGAGGTAGAATGCCGCGCTTCATCAGCGACAGCAGCTTCGCAGGAAGCCCCTCCCGTGAACATTCTCAAAGAAAAGATCCTCTCCGAAGGCATCGTGCTTTCCGACCAGGTGCTGAAGGTGGACGCCTTCCTCAACCACCAGATCGACCCGCAGCTCATGAAGCACATCGGCCATGAATTCGCCGAGCGCTTCCGCGGCCAGGGCATCACCAAGATCGTCACCATCGAAGCCTCGGGCATCGCCCCGGCGGTGATGGCCGGCCTGGAGCTGGGCATCCCGGTGATCTTCGCCCGCAAGTTCCAGTCGCTGACGCTGAAGAACGACCTGCTGATCTCCAAGGTGTTCTCCTTCACCAAGCAGACCGAGAGCACCATCGCCATCTCCGCCAAGCACCTGACGGCATCCGACCACGTGCTGGTGATCGACGACTTCCTCGCCAACGGCCACGCCGCCAAGGCGCTGATCGACCTGATCAGCCAGGCGGGCGCGAGCATCGCCGGCCTCGGCATCGTCATCGAGAAATCCTTCCAGGATGGCCGCGCCCTGCTGGAAAGCGAAGGCTACCGGGTGGAATCCCTGGCCCGCGTCGGCTCCCTGGCCGACGGCAGCGTCACCTTCATCGATTGACGGGCGCCTGCGACAACGGGTCGCAGCAGCCGGACACGAAAAAGCCGCCCGAGGGCGGCTTTTTCATTGATGCCAGGTCCTTGTTACAGGCCGGACATCTTCTTGATGGTCGCTTTCAGCTCGTCATCGGTGCAGTCGGCGCAGGTGCCTTTCGGGGGCATTGCGTTGATACCGGTGATGGCCTTGGCCAGGATGCCGTCGAGGCCGCCCTGGTGGTCGGCACGCTCTTTCCAGGCTGCGGTGTCGCCGATCTTCGGTGCACCCAGAACGCCGGCGGTGTGGCAGGCGCCACAGTGCTTGGCGATGATGTCGTCCGGCGTCTTCGCGCCACCGCCAGCAGCAGCGGCTACGGCTTCGACGCCTTTGCATTCCTGGCCCTGGACACAGACTTCGCCCACCGGCTTGATGCGTTCGGCGATGGCATCGTCGGTCGCGGCCTGAGCGCTTACAGCCCAAAGGGCCAATACGGCAACGTGCGCTGCCAGCATCTTGTTTATTAGGTTCACCCTTACACCCTCATCGTGGCTAGTGACGCCCGCGGCCACGGTTTCGCGGGCGGGCGCCAGTATAACGGTTAGCCCGCCAGGCTGAAACAACCCAGCTTGTCGCACGACCAAAGCATGAGGCCGCTGCGACCAGGGTCGGGGGTCAGCCCGCTGCGGTCTCCTTTTCGGCAACGCGGACGTAGGTGCCGAAGATGTGATCCCAGAGCGGCGAAGAGACGCCGAAGTTCTTCTCGATCCCCTTCCTGTGGTGCAGGTCATGGTTGGACACCAGGCCGGGAATGAAGCGGTAGAACCAGTGCCCGGGGCGATGCATGACGTAGTGCAGGGAGATGTAGAGGAAGTAGCCCGCGACCAGCCCGGCATAGAGCGAGGCCAGGCCGAGGTAGGCGCACAGCGGGAGCAGCAGCGCGTAGACCGCACTGGTCTTCCAGCTGGAGATGCCGATGAACGCCAGCACGTCGAGGTGGTGGGTCCAGTGCTCGCGGCGATACAGCGAGTGGAACAGGAAGCGGTGCACGCCGTACTCGATGAACGACCACAGCAACAGGCCCCCGACCAGCTGCCAGGGCAGGACCGGGCCGATCAGCAGTGCGATGAGGACGAACAGCGGGGCGGTGAAGAAGTCCAGGTAGTAGGCGAGCGAGGACATCAGCCATTTGTTGGAGGCAGCCATGGAATCTCCCTGTCATGGGCCCGGCGCAGGCGGCACGACTCTGGTGTACGGGGTCAGGCCGCCCTCTGGCGGCGCACGCGAGTAGCCGCAGGCCGGTGCAGGACGGTTGGCTGCACGGCATGCACCGCGCAGGCGGCGCGAAGCCCCTGCGCAGGGACGGAACAGGTTAGAAATTGGCCGGGGTGGTCGCGCTGATCAGGCGGGCCGGCAGGTCGAACGGATTGCGGAAGCGGTGCGGCTTGCTGCTCTCGAAGTAATAGCTGTCGCCCGGTTCGAGGATGAACAGCTCGTTGCCGACGGTCAGTTCGAGGCGACCCTCGACCAGCATCCCGGCCTCTTCGCCTTCATGGGCGTACATCTCGTCGCCCGTGTCGCTGCCCGGCGGGTAGGTCTCGTCGAGGAAGGCGATGGCGCGACTGGGATGGGCCTTGCCCACCAGCTTCATGGTGATCGCACCGCTGCAGATATCGGTAAGTTCGGAAGCCCGGTAGACGACCTGGGTCTGGTTGTCCTGTTCCAGATCGAGGGAAAAGAATTCCACCAGCGACATGGGGATACCCCCGAGCACCTTTTTCAGCGAACTGATGGAGGGGCTCACGCTGTTCTTTTCGATCATGGAAATCGTGCTGTTGGTAACGCCTGCACGTTTGGCGAGTTCACGCTGGGAGAGGCCTTTGAGCTTGCGGATAGCTTGCAGTCGAACACCGACGTCCAATGGTGGGATCCTCCTTGGGATTCTTGTTGAGGGGGGTGGTCACGGTGGCCGTATCATGCGGCCACCGTTCAGTATTTACAACACTTCGGCCGTAAATCCTGCGCAAACTTTCACCACCCCGGGAAACCCCAAGGAAAATCAGATAGTTGGACCATCATCAGCGCGCCGGATGACCGCCGGCCGCGGGTTTCAGCGGTAGATCAGCGGCACCCGGCGCAGGTTGCAGAAGATCTGGTAGGGAATGGTGCCGGCCTGGATGGCGACCTCACTGGCCAGTACCTGAGTGCCCCAGAACTCGACCCGGCTGCCGAGCCCGGCCTGCGGCAGATCGGTGAGGTCGACGGTGAGCATGTCCATGGACACGCGACCGATCAGGCGCGACAGCTGCCCGTCGATGGCCACCGGCGTGCCGGTCGGCGCATGCCGGGGATAGCCATCGGCGTAACCCAGGGCGACCACACCGACACGGGTCGGCCGCTCGGTGACGAAACGCGCGCCATAGCCGACCGGCTGGCCGGCCGGCAGCTCACGCACGCTGATGACCTTCGACTCCAGGGTCATCACCGGCTTCAGGCGTGCAGCCAGTTCGTGCGGTTGCTCGAAGGGCGTGGCGCCGTAGAGCATGATCCCGGGGCGCACCCAGTCGCTCGGCACCTGTGGCCAACCCAGCACCGCCGGGGAGTTGCGCAGGCTGACCTCCGCCGCGAGCCCCGCGCGGGCCTGCTCGAATACCGCGACCTGCTCGGCGGCGCTGCCGCTGTCCAGCTCATCGGCCCGGGCGAAGTGGCTCATCAGCACGATCTTGTCGACCTTGCCGCTGGCCATCAGGCGCTGGTAGCCGTCGCGGTACTCGGCGGGATGCAGGCCGACCCGGTGCATGCCCGAGTCCATCTTCAGCCACACCGTGAGCGGCTGGCGCAGGCTGGCGCGCTCGATGGCCTCCAGCTGCCAGGTGGAATGCACCACGCACCAGAGTGCGTGCTGCTCGATCAGGGGGAGTTCGTCCGCCTCGAAGAAGCCTTCCAGCAACAGGATGGGGCCGGTGATACCCGCCTGGCGCAGCTCCAGCGCTTCCTCGATGCAGGCCACGGCAAAGCCGTCGGCCTCCGCCTGCAACGCCTGGGCGCAACGCACCGCACCGTGCCCGTAGGCGTCCGCCTTGATAACGGCCAGGGCCTTGGCACCGGTGGTTTCACGGGCGAGGCGGTAGTTGTGGCGCAGCGCTTCGAGGTCGATCAGGGCACGGGCGGGACGCATGGCAGGGGCTTCTTCTGGTTATGTAAAAACCCGGCGCGGACGCCGGGCAGAGCAAGGGTTCAGGGCAGGGCGGCGACCACGGTCATTTCCACCAGCACCTCGGGCGAGTACATCTTCGCCTCGACGCAGGCACGGGCCGGGGCGGCGCCCTTGGCGACCCAGGCGTCCCACACGGCGTTCATGCCGGCGTAATCCGCGTCGATGTCCTTGAGGTAGATGGTCACCGAGAGGATGCGGCTCTTGTCGGTGCCGGCCTCGGCGAGCATGCGGTCGATGGCATCGAGGGTTTCGCGGGTCTGGCGCTCGATGCCCGGGTTCAGCGCTTCATCCAGCTGGCCCGCCAGGTAGACGGTGCCGTTGTGGATGACGATCTCGCTGTAGCGGGCTTCAGTGCGCAGGCGCTGTAGTGACATGTTTCTGGCTCTCCTTGGTGTTGCCATAACGGAAGATGTCCAGGCCTTCGGCGCTGATCTGCGGACGCTTGCGCGCCATCAGGTCGGCGAGCAGGCGGCCGGAGCCGCAGGCCATGGTCCAGCCAAGGGTACCGTGTCCGGTATTCAGGAACAGATTGCGGAACGGGGTCGCGCCCACGATCGGCGTGCCGTCCGGGGTCGCCGGGCGCAGGCCGGTCCAGAACTCGGCGCGGGCCAGGTCGCCACCCTGCGGGTAGAGGTCGGCGGTGATCATTTCCAGGGTTTCGCGGCGGCGCGGGTTCAGCGACAGGTCGAAACCGGCGATCTCGGCCATGCCGCCGACGCGGATGCGGTCGTCGAAGCGGGTGATCGCGACCTTGTAGGTCTCGTCGAGAATGGTGGAGGTCGGGGCCATCTCCGGGTTGGTGATGGGCACGGTCAGCGAGTAGCCCTTGAGCGGGTAGACCGGGGCCTTGATGCCCAGCGGCTTGAGCAGCTGCGGGCTGTAGCTGCCGAGGGCGAGTACGTAGCGGTCGGCGGTTTCCAGCTTGCCGTCGATCCATACGCCATTGATGCGGTCACCGGCGAAGTCCAGGCGCTGGATGTCCTGGCCGAAGCGGAACTCCACGCCCAGGCCACGGGCCATCTCGGCGAGGCGGGTGGTGAACATCTGGCAGTCGCCGGTCTGGTCGTTGGGCAGGCGCAGGGCGCCGGCCAGCTTGTCGGTGACCCTGGCCAGGGCCGGCTCGGCGCGGGCGATGCCGGCGCGGTCGAGCACTTCATAGGGCACGCCGGAGCTTTCCAGCACGGCGATGTCCTTGGCGGCGGCATCGAGCTGGGCCTGGGTACGGAACAGTTGGGTGGTGCCGAGCTGGCGGCCTTCGTAGGCGATGCCGGTTTCGGCGCGCAGTTCGTCGAGGCAGTCGCGGCTGTACTCGGACAGGCGCACCATGCGCTCCTTGTTCACCGCGTAGCGGGCGGCGGTGCAGTTGCGCAGCATCTGCGCCATCCACAGGTACTGGCCGATGTCGCCGGTAGCCTTGATGGCCAGGGGCGCGTGCTTCTGCAGCAGCCACTTGATGGCCTTCAGCGGCACGCCGGGAGCGGCCCAGGGCGAGGCATAGCCGGGGGAGACCTGGCCGGCGTTGGCGAAGGAGGTCTCCATGGCGACGGCGTTCTGCCGGTCGACCACCACGACTTCGAAGCCTTCCCGGGCCAGATAGTAGGCACTCGCCGTACCGATCACACCGCTGCCCAGCACCATCACTCGCATGTCTGCCTCCCGCGCAACGGGCATCACCGTTGCGTTTGTTATTTTGAGCGTAGATGCCGCGCAGTATATGAAGAGCGCCCCAGTGATATTCACTATATAGCCAGCTATATTTGGCGATAATTCTTGGCCAATACGGCTTTTGCGGAGGGGCATCCACCATGCGTACCCAGCATCAATCGCGTCGTGAGCTAGACAAGATAGACCGGAATATTTTACGAATCCTCCAGGAGGACGGCCGTATCTCCTTCACCGAGCTGGGCGAGCGCGTGGGCCTGTCCACCACGCCCTGCACCGAGCGGGTACGCCGCCTGGAACGCGAGGGGATCATCATGGGCTACAACGCCCGGCTGAACCCGCAGCACCTCAAGGCGAGCCTTCTGGTGTTCGTCGAGATCAGCCTGGACTACAAGTCCGGCGACACCTTCGAGGACTTCCGCCGCGCCGTCCTCAAGCTGCCCCACGTGCTCGAATGCCACCTGGTTTCCGGTGACTTCGACTACCTGGTGAAGGCGCGGATCAACGAGATGGCCTCCTACCGCAAGCTGCTCGGCGACATCCTCTTGAAGCTGCCGCACGTGCGCGAGTCGAAGTCCTACATCGTGATGGAAGAGGTCAAGGAATCCCTCAACCTGCCCATTCCCGAGTGAACCCGGAGGCGCCGACGCGCGCCTGGATAGTTGCCTGCGGGGCACAGGGATTTTTCCTGAGCGCCCCTTGGCGGTTGGCGTGCTTCGTGCTTATCCTCCGTCAAATTTTCCAAACACAATAATCAGGATTCCGCACATGAACGCCCGCGTTCGCCATCCGGTCCACAGCGACCAGCACGCCCCCTCCTATTACGCCGCGACCGCCAACCGTCGCATCGAGCATCCGCCCCTGGCGGGCGAGGAGGTGGCGGACGTCTGCGTCGTCGGTGGCGGCTTCTCCGGGCTGAACACCGCCATCGAACTGGCCAGGCGCGGCTTCTCGGTGGTGCTGCTGGAGGCGCACAAGATCGGCTGGGGCGCCAGCGGGCGCAACGGCGGCCAATTGATCCGCGGCGTCGGCCACGACGTCGAGCATTTCGAATCGGTGGTGGGCCAGGACGGCGTACGCGCCCTCAAGCTGATGGGCCTGGAGGCCGTGGAGCTGGTGCGCCAGCGGGTGGAGGAATTCGCCATCGACTGCGACCTCACCTGGGGCTATTGCGACCTGGCCAATACGGCCCGCGACCTCGCCGGCTTCGCCGAGGACATGGAGGACCTCAAGTCCCTCGGCTACCGCCACGAGATGCGCCTGCTGCAGCCGGGCGAGATGCGCAGCGTGGTGGGCTCCGACCGCTACGCCGGCGGCCTCATCGACATGGGCTCCGGCCACCTGCATCCGCTGAACCTGGCCCTGGGCGAGGCCGCCGCCGCCAGCTCGCTGGGCGTGCGCCTGTTCGAGCACTCGGCGGTGCAGCGCATCGACTACGGCCCGGAGGTCAAGGTGCACACCGCCCAGGGCCAGGTCCGTGCAAAGACCCTGGTGCTCGGCTGCAACGCCTACCTCAACGACCTCAACCCGACCCTCGGCGGCAAGGTGCTCCCGGCGGGCAGCTACATCATCGCCACCGAGCGCCTGCCCGAGGCGCTGGCCAGGCAGCTGCTGCCGCAGAACATGGCGGTGTGCGACCAGCGCGTAGCCCTCGACTATTACCGCCTCTCCGCCGACAACCGCCTGCTGTTCGGCGGCGCCTGCCACTATTCCGGTCGCGACCCGGCGGACATCGGCGCCTATATGCGGCCGAAGATGCTGGAGGTGTTCCCGCAACTGGCCGATGTGCGCATCGACTACCAGTGGGGCGGGATGATCGGCATCGGCGCCAACCGCCTGCCGCAGATCGGCCGCCTGCCGGAGCAGCCCAACGTCTACTTCGCCCAGGCCTACTCCGGCCACGGGGTCAACGCCACCCACCTGGCGGGCAAGCTGCTGGCCGAGGCCATCAGCGGCGAACAGGGCGGCGGCTTCGACGTGTTTTCCAAGGTGCCGCACATCACCTTCCCCGGCGGCAAGCTGCTGCGCTCGCCGCTGCTGGCCCTCGGCATGCTCTGGTACCGGATCAGGGAAAGCGTGGGCAACAGCCTGGCGAAATGACCCTCGGCCCGCGCCAGCCGCGGGCTGCCTGAATCTTCCGGCTACGCTGGCGTCTGAGCTCAAGGACCCGGCGAGTCGGAGGCCGACGTGCGCATCTCCCTGCTGTTCATCTGCCTGCTGGCCACGCTCGCCGGCTGCGTCACGCCGCCCCCGGCGTCACCGAGCCAGGCCATCGCCGCAGCGGAGTCGCCCTTCGGCCGGCGCCTGCTGGCCCTGGCGGCCACGCATCCCGGTCAATCCGGCTTCCGCCTGCTGCCGGCCAGCAACGAGGCCTACAGCGCCCGTGCCGAACTGATCCGCTCGGCACGCAGCAGCCTCGACCTGCAGTACTACATCGTCCACGACGGCCTCTCCACCCGCGCCCTGTTCGACGAGCTGCTGCGCGCCGCCGACCGCGGCGTACGCGTGCGCCTGCTGCTCGATGACACCAGCAGCGACGGCCGCGACGCCAGCATCGCCCTGCTCACCGCGCACCCGAACATCCAGGTGCGGCTGTTCAACCCGCTGCACCTGGGCCGTGCCACCGGTGCCACGCGCACCCTCGGTCGCGCCCTGGACCTGGGCCAGCAGCACCGGCGCATGCACAACAAGCTGTGGCTGGCCGACAACGCTGCGGCCATCGTCGGCGGGCGGAACCTGGGGGATGAATACTTCGACGCCGAGCCCAGCCTCAACTTCACCGACATCGACCTGCTGGCCATCGGCCCGGTGGCGGAGCAGCTGGGGCAGAGCTTCGACCAGTACTGGAACAGCGCCCTGAGCAAGCCGATCCAGCAGTTCCTCTGGCGCCAGCCGGAACGCCAGGAGCTGGACGAAGCCCGCCAGCGCCTGCGCGGCTACCTGGCCCAGGCGCGGGCCCGGCAGAAGACCCTCTACGATCGGCTGCACACCTATCGCGACGACCCGCGCCTGGACCTCTGGCTGCGCGAACTGATCTGGGCGCCGGCCAGCGCCCTGTGGGATGCGCCGAGCAAGGTGCTGGCCAGCGGTCCACCCGATCCGCAGCTGCTGCTGGCCAGCCAGTTGCAGCCGGTACTGGACGAAGTAAAGGAGGACCTGGTGCTGGTCTCGGCCTATTTCGTTCCCGCCCCGGAAGGCATGGACTACCTGATCGGCAAGGCCGATGGCGGCGTCGACATCCGCCTGCTGACCAACGCCCTGGAAGCCACGGACGTACCCGCCGTCCACGGCGGCTACGCACCCTATCGCCAGCGGCTGCTGGAGCACGGCGTGCACCTCTTCGAACTGCGCCGCCAGCCGGGGGATGGCGCGGGCAGCGGCGAATACAGCTTCAGCGGTTCGTCCAACTCCAGCCTGCACAGCAAGGCGATGATCCTCGACCGGCGCCGCGCCTTCATCGGCTCCTTCAACTTCGATCCGCGCTCGGTGCTATGGAATACCGAGGTCGGCGTGCTGATCGACAGCCCCGAGCTGAGCGCCCACTTGCATCGCCTGGCGCTGCAGGGCATGAGCCCCGGGCGCAGTTACCAGGTGCGCCTGGGCCCGGGCGGGGAGATGCTGTGGATAACCGGGGAGGGTGAGCGCCGGCAGGAGCTGCGCCGCGAGCCGGGCAGCCTGTGGCGGCGCTTCAACGCCTGGTTCGCCGAGCGCGTGGGGCTCGAGCGGATGCTCTGACTCAGCGGTTGCCCGCGACGGCCGACTCATCGCCCGCGTCGTCGAACAGCTCGCGGGTCCAGGCCAGCCAGACGAAGCCGGCAGCGCCGATGGCCATCATCAGCGGCAGGGCGTGGCCGCTGATCCACTGGCTGGCGGCACCGGTCACCAGCGGGCCGATCAGGCAACCGATACCCCAGAGCTGCGCGACGTGGGCGTTGGCGCGGACCAGCTCATCGTCACGGTAACGCTCGCCGATGAGGATCAGCGCCAGGGTGAAGAGCCCGCCCGCGCTGGCGCCGAACACGACCCAGATCGGCCAGATCAACGGCGTGTGCAGGAACAGCGGGATGCTCAGGCTCGACACCAGCAGGGCCAGCCCGCAGCCACGGAACAGCGTGCGCCGCGACATGTGGTCCGCCAGCAGGCCGATGGGCAATTGCAGTGCCGCATCGCCGACCACCACCACGCTGGCCATGAGCAGCGCGATCTCCTGGTTGAAGCCCTGGCGCAGCCCATAGATGGGCAGCAGGGTCAGCATCATCGCCTCGAAGGCGGCGAACAGGACCACCGCCCAGGCGATGGTCGGCAGCCGCGTGCAGAAGGTCAGCAACCCGCGCCCGGAAGCACTGTGGGCGTCGACGCTGGGCGCGCCGGTGCGCCCGAGGAGCATCAGCGAGCCCCCCACCAGCAGCCCGGTGCCGGTCCAGAAGCCGAGGTCGTTGCCGGTCCCCAGCACGCTGAGCAGCAGCGGCCCGGACAGCTGGCTGAGGGCGTAGCCGGTGCCGTAGAGCGCCACCAGGCGACCGCGCCACTTCTCCACCGCCAATTGGTTGATCCAGCTCTCGCCAAGGATGAACACCACGGTCAGCGCCACGCCGATGAACAGGCGCAAGGCCAGCCAGATCGGGTAGCTCTGCACCAGCGCCAGCATCGCCACCGACACGGCACTGACCAGCAGGCACAGCTGCATCAGGGTCGTGGTGCCGAAACGCGCGGCCAGCCGGCCGGCCAGGGAGGCACCAAGCAGCACGCCCACCGCCGGGGTGCCGGCCATCACGCCGATGGCGAAGGCGTCGTAGCCCCAGCTTTCCAGGCGCAGCGAGACCAGGGGCATGGTCACCCCCAGCGCGAGCCCGATGCTGATCACCGCGCCGCAGACGGCGAAGTAGGTCCCCCAACGCATGCAGGTGTCCTCCGTTCCATGGGCCGGTATCCCGGAGGATCCTGGCAGGCAGAAAAGCAAAAACGGCCGGGCTCCTGTGAAGGAAACCCGGCCGCAGGCTTGGCTCCGTGGAGCCGGCCTTCCCGCAGGAAGGCGGACCTTTATGGGGCGGTCGCGCCGCCCTGGTTCAGAGCTTGATCCAGGTGGCTTTCAGCTCGGTGTACTTGTCGAAGGCATGCAGCGACTTGTCGCGGCCGTTGCCCGACTGCTTGAAGCCGCCGAAGGGCGCGGTCATGTCGCCACCGTCGTACTGGTTGACCCAGACGCTGCCGGCGCGCAATGCCTTGGCGGTCAGGTGGGCCTTGGACAGGTTGCTGGTCCACACCGCTGCAGCCAGGCCATAGACGGTGTCGTTGGCGATGGCGATGGCGTCCTCGACGTCGTCGAAGGCGATGACCGAGAGTACCGGGCCGAAGATTTCTTCCTTGGCGATGCGCATGGCGTTGTCCACGCCGTCGAAGATGGTCGGCTCGACGTAGGTGCCGCCGGTTTCCTCCATCACGCGCTTGCCGCCGGCCACCAGCTTGGCGCCGTCGTCATGGCCGGCCTGGATGTAGGACAGCACGTTGTTCATCTGGGTGGTGTCGACCAGGGCACCGACGTTGGTTTCCGGGTCCAGCGGGTTGCCCGGCTTCCAGGCCTTGATCGCCTCGACCACCATGGGCACGAACTTGTCCTTGATCGAACGCTCCACCAGCAGGCGCGAACCGGCGGTGCAGACTTCGCCCTGGTTGAAGGCGATGGCGCCCGCGGCGGCCTCGGCGGCGGCCTGCAGGTCCGGTGCGTCGGCGAAGACGATGTTCGGGCTCTTGCCGCCGGCCTCAAGCCAGACGCGCTTCATGTTGGATTCGCCGGCGTAGACCATCAGTTGCTTGGCGATCTTGGTGGAGCCGGTGAACACCAGGGTGTCGACGTCCATGTGCAGCGCCAGGGCCTTGCCCACGGTATGGCCGAAGCCCGGCAGCACGTTGAACACGCCGGCGGGGATGCCGGCCTCGATGGCCAGCTGAGCGATGCGGATGGCGGTCAGCGGCGACTTCTCGGACGGCTTGAGGATCACCGAGTTGCCGGTGGACAGCGCCGGGCCGAGCTTCCAGCAGGTCATCAGCAGGGGGAAGTTCCACGGCACGATGGCGGCGACCACGCCCACCGGCTCGCGGGTCACCAGGCCCAGCTCGTTGTGCGGGGTGGCGGCGACTTCGTCATAGATCTTGTCGATGGCCTCGCCACTCCAGCGGATGGCGCGGGAGGCGCTGGAGACGTCGATGTTCAGCGAGTCGCTGATCGGCTTGCCCATGTCCAGGGTTTCCAGCAGCGCCAGCTCTTCGCCATGGGCATCGATCAGATCGGCGAAGCGGATCATCACCGCCTTGCGCGCGGTGGGCGCCAGGCGCGACCAGACACCGGACTCGAAGACGGCACGGGCATCCTTCACCGCCAGCTCGGCATCGGCCAGGTCGCAGCTGGCGACCTGGCCCAGCACGCGCCCATCCACCGGGCTGATGCAGTCGAAAGTCGCGCCGGAGACGGCGTGGGTGTACTCGCCATGGATGAAGGCGCGGGTTTCGATCTGCAGGGACTTGGCGCGCTGTTCCCAGTCGGCGCGAGTCAGGGTGGTCATGGGGCGTTCCTCTTATTAGTAGATAAGTGCCGGATTCCAGACCCGGCACTGTCAAGAATTCTGCAAGGCCGGCATGCGGCCGGACCTGATCGCAACCCTAAACCAGAGGGCCCTGGATTTTCAATATTTTTGACAAAATTCAGGTAAACGCCCTTGTCATGTTCGTTTTATTAAACATAGACTCCAGGTCGGATCGCCCAGCCGTTTTTCCTTTCACTCTTCGGGAGCGTGGAAAGACCCCACAGCCGGGCAGAATAAAAAACAGGCCCAATGAACGAGGGCCATCCGCCAGCCGCAACGGAACCGCCATGAACATCGAATCCATCGTCGACTTCGCCAACAGCCCAGCCGCCGCCGAACACTACCGTCCCGCCCCCGAGAAAATCCTCAAGGGCGACCCGGAGCAGAGCGTGCGCAACCACTACGGCAGCCCGTGCGGGCAGTTCAACGTAGGGATCTGGGAGGGCGCCATCGGCCAGTGGACGGTGAACTACACCGAACACGAATACTGCGAGATCCTCCAGGGCGTCTCCGTCATCCGCGACGCCGCGGGCAATGCCAAGACCGTTCGCGCCGGCGACCGCTTCGTCATCCCGGCCGGCTTCTCCGGCACCTGGGAAGTGCTCGAGGCCTGCCGCAAGGTCTATGTGATCTTCGAACAGGCCAAGTGATCCACCGCTTCACCTCCATGCTTGTCACCCCCTTGAGCCCGCGCAAGCGGGCTTTTTTATGGGCGTCGTCGCAGCCGACGGCAAATCGCGGGCATGAAAAAGCCCGCCATGTAGGCGGGCTTCTTCGACAAGGGCCGGATCAATTACTTGATCTTGGCTTCCTTGTAGATCACGTGCTTACGCACGACCGGATCGAATTTCTTGATTTCGATCTTGTCGGGAGTAGTGCGCTTGTTCTTGTCGGTGGTGTAGAAGTGGCCGGTACCGGCGCTCGACACCAAACGGATCAGTTCACGCATGATTAGCTCCTTATACCTTCTCGCCGCGGGCGCGCAGTTCGGAGAGAACTACGTCGATACCACGCTTGTCGATGATACGCATGCCCTTGGCGGAAACGCGCAGACGCACGAAGCGCTTCTCGGACTCGACCCAGAAGCGGTGGTGCTGCAGGTTCGGCAGGAAACGACGACGGGTTTTGTTGTTTGCGTGGGAAATGTTGTTCCCGGTAACCGGACCCTTACCGGTTACTTGACAGACTCTAGACATGCCTCAGCCCTCTAAACCTCATGCCCAACCCGGCATGGGTTGGCCGCTTGAACTCTCACTTGTGGGCGTTTTAGCGCCCGTCTCGTCAGGGTCTTACCGGCCACACAAAGACTGCGAAAGACCGGGCCCCTAGAAAAGAGCGCTGCTTTATATCAGAAACCCCCTGGAGCAGCAAGGGCTGCGGCATCCGGGCGAAAGTCCAGGCATCTGAGGGGGCGCCTGCGACCGCATCGGCGCGGCCTGCGTGAAAAATGACCGCTCGTCGCCAAAAGCGCGTTGCTCCGGCTCCGGCCATGGTCTAGCGTAAGGCCTTTCGCCCGCAGCCCGCCCAGGGCCCTTGCATAAGGAGCACCCCATGCGTCTCGCCGCCCTGCCCCTGCTGTTCGCCCCGCTGCTCGCCCAGGCAGCCAGCCTGAGCGTCTGCACCGAGGCCAGCCCCGAGGGCTTCGACGTGGTGCAGTACAACTCGCTGACCACCACCAACGCCTCCGCCGACGTACTGATGAATCGCCTGGTGGAGTTCGACGCCCAGCGCGGTGAGCTGGTCCCGGGCCTGGCGCAGCAGTGGGAGGTCTCGCCCGATGGCCTGAGCTACCTCTTCACGCTGCGCCCTGGCGTGCGCTTCCATGCCACCGAGTACTTCAAGCCCGGCCGCGAACTAAACGCCGATGACGTGCTGTTCAGCTTCCAGCGCATGCTCGACACCGCCCACCCCTGGCACAAGGTCGCCCAGAGCGGCTTCCCCCATGCCCAGTCGATGCAACTGCCGCAGCTGATCAAGGCCATCGACAAGGTCGGCCCGCTGCAGGTGCGCTTCACCCTGAACAAGCCTGACGCCACCTTCCTCGCCACCCTGAGCATGGGCTTCGCCTCCATCTATTCCGCCGAGTACGCCGGGCAGTTGATGCAGGCCGGCACGCCGGAGAAGCTCAACGCCCAGCCGATCGGCACCGGCCCCTTCGTCTTCAGGCGCTTCCAGAAGGACGCTGCCGTGCGCTACGCCGCCAACCCGGACTACTTCGCCGGCAAGCCTGCGGTGGACGGGCTGATCTTCGCTATCACCCCCGACGCCAACGTGCGCCTGCAGAAGCTGCGCCGCGGCGAATGCCAGATCGCCCTCTCGCCCAAGCCGCTGGATGTCCAGGCCGCGAGCCGGGATGCCAGCCTCAAGGTGCTGCAGACCCCGGCCTTCATGACGGCCTTCGTCGGTATCAACAGCCAGCACCCACCGCTGGACCAGCCCAGGGTGCGCCAGGCCATCAATCTGGCCTTCGACAAGCAGAGCTACCTCAAGGCAGTGTTCGAGGGCAGCGCCAGCGCCGCCAGCGGCCCGTACCCGCCCAACACCTGGAGCTACGCCAAGGACCTGCCCGGCTACCCCCACGACCCGGAGAAGGCTCGCGCACTGCTGGCCGAAGCCGGCTTCAAGGACGGCTTCAAGACCACGATCTGGACCCGCCCCTCCGGCAGCCTGCTCAACCCCAACCCCAGCCTTGGTGCTCAGCTGCTGCAGGCCGACCTGGCCAAGGTCGGCATCCAGGCCGAGATCCGCGTGATCGAGTGGGGCGAGCTGATCCGCCGCGCCAAGGCCGGCGAGCACGACCTGCTGTTCATGGGCTGGGCCGGTGACAACGGCGACCCGGACAACTTCCTCACCCCGCAATTCTCCTGCGCCTCGGTGCAGTCCGGCCTCAACTTCGCGCGCTACTGCGACGCCGCGCTGGACAAGCTGATCAGCGACGGCAAGACCCAGCGCAACCAGACCGACCGCAGCGCCCTCTATATAAAGGCGCAGCAGATCATCCAGGAGCAGGCCCTGTGGTTGCCGCTGGCACACCCTACCGCCTTCGCCCTGGCCCGCTCCGGCGTCGACGGCTACCAGGCCAACCCCTTCGGTCGCCAGGATTTCTCCCACGTCAGCGTGAAGCCCTGATGGAGCTGGGCGAGCGCTATCTGCCGCAGTTCCAGTTCGTCGAGCGGCATCAGCTGCCGTTGCGGGCAACCGCGGCGGCAAGCGCTGGACGCGGTGGGCGATCTCACCGTGCATGACGACCCGCTGGTGCGTGCCCTGCTGCGCATCCGCGAGGCGCCGGCCCGCCTGGCCGTAGCACTGGGGCGCGAGAACCGCCTCAAGGACAGGCCGCCTTTCGGGCTTCACGCGTTCACCCTGCTGGGGCGGGACGCCGACCAGGCGCTGGCCTATGGGTTGATCGGCCGTTTCTGGCGCAGCGACTTCGGGCTGGAACGGGTGGATGACGCCGACGCCTTCGACACCTATGCCGAACCCGGGGTCGCCAAGCTGCTCATGGGGTTCCACTGCAGCCCCGGCACCGACGGCGGCATCGTCCTGCACACCGAGACCCGCGTGCACTGCCCGGACCGCCGTAGCCGCCTGCTCTTCACCCCTTACTGGCTGGCCATCCGACCGGCCAGCGGGCTGATCCGCCGGCGTCTGCTGGCAGCCATCCAGCGCCAGGTCGATGCACCCTAGAGCCAACCGTACTCGGCCATCGACAACGGCTCGCCATCGCCCACCACGAAGTGGTCGAGCACCCGCACCTCGACCAGCGCCAACGCCTCCTTGAGGCGCTGGGTCAGCGCACGGTCGGCCTGGCTCGGCTCGGCGACCCCGGAGGGATGGTTGTGGGTGAGGATCAGCGCGGCAGCGTTATGCGCCAGCGCGCGCTTGACCACCTGGCGCGGGTAGACGCTGGCGCCGTCGATGGAGCCGTGGAACAGCACCTCGAAGGCCAGTACCCGGTGCCTGGAGTCGAGGAACAGGCAGCCGAACAGCTCGTGGGGTTCGTGGCGCAGCTGCGCCTTCAGGTAATCGCGCACGGCCTGAGGACTCTCGAGCACCGAGTCGCGGCGCAATCCTTCAGCCAGATGCCGCCGCGCCATCTCCAGCACGGCCTGCAACTGCGCGTACTTGGCCGGCCCGAGGCCGAGCCGGAGGCAGAAGGAATCGATGTCCGCCTCCAGCAGGGGGCGCAGGCCGCCGAAGTCGTTGAGCAGGTGGCGGGCGAGGTCGACCGCGCTCTGCCCGGAGACCCCGGTACGCAGGAATATGGCGAGGAGCTCGGCGTCGGTGAGGGCCGCCGCACCCTGTTCGAGAAGCTTCTCCCGCGGGCGCTCCGCCGCAGGCCAGTGACGAATGCTCATGGCACCTCCGTGGTTGAGCGGGGCCGCTGTTCCCATGCGGTCGCTGTGCTATCTTAATTCACCTTTTTTGCGCGGCGATTGGCCTGGGGAGGCGTCGTCGCCGCAGCGCAAATTCAAACATCCATAAGGCAGGCCTATGCAGCGGCTCTATCGGAAACGCATCGTACTGGGCGTGGGCGGCGGCATTGCGGCCTACAAGAGCGCGGAGCTGGTTCGCCGCCTGCGCGACCAGGGCGCGGAAGTACGGGTGGTGATGACCCATGGCGGGCGAGAGTTCATCACGCCGCTGACCCTCCAGGCCCTTTCCGGCCACCCGGTGCACCTGGACCTGCTCGACCCCGCCGCCGAAGCGGCCATGGGCCATATCGAGCTGGCGCGCTGGGCCGACCTGGTGCTGATCGCCCCCGCCACCGCCGACCTGATGGCGCGCCTGACCCAGGGTGTCGCCGACGACCTGCTGACCACCCTGGTGCTGGCCACCGATGCGCCGGTCGCCCTGGCCCCGGCGATGAACCAGGCCATGTGGCGCGACCCGGCCACCCAGGCCAATGCCGAAGCCCTGGCCAAGCGCGGCCTGCACCTGTTCGGCCCCGCCGCCGGCAGCCAGGCCTGCGGCGACGTCGGCCTGGGCCGCATGCTCGAAGCCGACCAGCTCGCCCAGGCGGCCGCCGATCTGTTCCAGCACAAGGCCCTGACCGGCCGCCACGTGCTGATCACCGCCGGCCCGACCCAGGAGAACATCGACCCGGTGCGCTACATCACCAACCACAGCTCCGGGAAGATGGGCTTCGCCCTCGCCGAAGCAGCGGTGGAAGCGGGCGCCAAGGTCACCCTGATCACCGGCCCCGTGCACCTGCCCACGCCCGACCGGGTCAACCGCATCGACGTGGTCAGCGCCCGCGACATGCTCGCGGCCTGCGAGGCGGCGATGCCCTGCGACCTGCTGATCGCGGCGGCCGCCGTGGCCGACTACCGCCCGGAAGTGGTGGCGGCGCACAAAATGAAGAAGGACCCCACCAGCGGTGAAGGCCTGCTGCTGCAACTGGTGCGCAACCCGGATATCCTCGCGACCCTCGCCGGGCGTGCCGATCGCCCCTTCAGCGTGGGCTTCGCCGCCGAGACCGAGAACCTGCTCGAATACGCCTCGCGCAAGCTCAAGGACAAGAACCTCGACCTGATCGTCGCCAATGATGTGGCCAACCCCAGCATCGGCTTCAACAGCGAGGAGAACGCGATCACCATCATCGATCGCGCACTGCACCAGAACAGCTTCGCGCAGACCAGCAAGGGCAAGATCGCCCGCCAGCTGATCGCCTTCATCGCCGAACGCCTCAACCAGGCCTGAGACCCCATGCATTCACTGCAAGCCAAGATCCTCGACCCCCGCATCGGCCGCGATTTCCCGCTGCCCCAGTACGCCACCCCGGGCTCCGCCGGCCTCGACCTGCGCGCCATGCTCAAGGAAGACCTGACCCTGGAGCCGGGCCAGACGGTGCTGATCCCCACCGGGCTGTCCATCTACATCGCCGACCCGGGCCTCGCCGCGCTGATCCTTCCGCGTTCGGGCCTGGGCCACAAGCACGGCATCGTGCTGGGCAACCTGGTCGGCCTGATCGACTCCGACTACCAGGGCGAACTGATGGTCTCCTGCTGGAACCGCGGCCAGAGCGCCTTCACCATCGCCATCGGCGAGCGCATCGCTCAGCTAGTCTTGGTGCCAGTCGTGCAGGCGCACTTCGAGCTGGTCGACCAGTTCGACGAAAGCCAGCGCGGCGCCGGCGGCTTCGGTCACTCCGGCAGCCACTGATTCGGAACGACTTCAGGATGATCCGCGGGGGAGACCTTCAGTGAAACTCTTCAAGCGCAACGCCAAGGACGCCGACACCGAGATCCTGGCCAGCCCTGCTGAAAAGAAGACGCCAGCCCGGGACAAGGGCCTGGGCGAGCTGCTGCCCGGCGCCATCGCCGCGGCCCTGGGCGTCGCCGCCGCTGGCGTGCTGCTCTGGGCCGCGCTGATCAACGGCGCCCAGCAGACCCAACGCAACCAGCTCAGCCAGGCCTGGGGTGAAAGCCAGGCCGGTGCACTGCGCCAGGCCCTGGCGCAGCTTGTCGCCGATACCGCCGCCGCCGCACGCAACCCGGCCCTGGCCGAGGCACTGAACAGCGGTGATGCCGGCCAGGTGCAGGCCGCCGAACGTGGGCTCGGCTACTGGAACGCCGTGGTCGACGCGCACCTCAACCTGCCCGGCCAGGCCCAGCAGAACAGCCAGCGCGCAGCCCCGATGAACTTCGCCGCCCTGGACATGCTGCGCCGCGTCGAGGCCGGGCAGAAGCCCGCGCCCGAAGCCTACCGGGTCGGCCAGCGCTGGCTGGTGTACAGCGCCGCGCCACTGCGCCTGACCGACAGTTCGCCGGTGCAGGGCACCCTGCTGCTGGTGGTCGACCTCGAACGCCTGCTCGGCGCCCTTGCGCCGCTGCCCGATGGCGTCGGCCAGCTGCAGTTCACCCAGCAGTTCGGCAACGCCCCGGCGCAGACCCTGGCCTCGCGCGGCATTCAGGCCGAAGGCACGCCCATCGCGCTGAACACCGGCAACCCGAACTGGAAGCTGTCGTTCACCCCCGGCGCGCAACTGAGCGATTCGGGCATGTCGCCGATCCTGCTGGCCATCGCCGGGCTGCTGGCCCTGGCCGGCGCCCTGGTCGGCCTCTATCTGCTGCGCGGCAGCCTGCAACGCAAGCTGCTCATGGACGTCGTGCAGCTCAATCAGATGATGCAAGAACTCTCCAGCGGCAAAAGCGTCAAACCCTTCAGTCTGCGCCTGTCGGCGCTTGACGCCCTGGCCCAGTCGCTCGCGCGACAGTCGCGGCGCAAGCCTGAGCCGGCGGCGGGCAGCGCTAACGGCGATCGGCAACCCGGCCCGGCGGTTACCCCCGCCCCGGCCCAGATGATCGAGCCCCCCGTGTTGGCCGATCCGCTTTTCCAAGATACCGACATCCTCGATATCGACATCCTCGACGAAGACCAGGACCTCCTGGGATTGGAGCAAGCCCCCGCCATGAGCACCCCGCAAGCAGCACCCACCCTGCCCGCAAGCATCTTCCGCGCCTACGACATCCGTGGCGTGGTCGGCGATACCCTGACCGCCGAAACCGCCTACTGGGTCGGCCGCGCCATCGGCTCCGAGAGCCTCGCCCGTGGCGAGCCGAACGTCTCGGTCGGCCGCGATGGCCGCCTCTCCGGCCCCGAGCTGGTGCAGGCGCTGATCCAGGGCCTGCTGGACTGCGGTTGCCAGGTCAGCGATGTCGGCATGGTGCCGACCCCGGTGCTCTACTACGCCGCCAACGTCCTGGCCGGCAAGTCCGGCGTGATGCTCACCGGCAGCCACAACCCGCCGGACTACAACGGCTTCAAGATCGTCGTCGCCGGCGAGACCCTGGCCAACGAGCAGATCACCGCGCTGCACACCCGCATCAAGGAAAACGACCTGGCCAGCGGCGTCGGCAGCGTCGAGCAGGTCGAGATACTCGACCGCTACTTCAAGCAGATCCGCGACGACATCGCCATGGCCAAGCCCATGAAGGTGGTGGTGGACTGCGGCAACGGCGTGGCCGGCGTGATCGCCCCGCAACTGATCGAAGCCCTGGGCTGCACCGTCATCCCGCTGTACTGCGATGTGGACGGCACCTTCCCCAACCACCACCCGGACCCGGGCAAGCCCGAGAACCTGGTCGACCTGATCGCCAAGGTGAAGGAAGAGAAGGCCGACCTGGGCCTGGCCTTCGACGGCGACGGCGACCGCGTCGGCGTGGTGACCAACCAGGGCACCATCATCTATCCCGACCGCCTGCTGATGCTGTTCGCCAAGGACGTGGTCTCGCGCAATCCGGGCGCCGACATCATCTTCGACGTCAAGTGCACCCGCCGCCTGACCGCGCTGATCAGCGGCTACGGTGGCCGCCCGGTGATGTGGAAGACCGGCCACTCGCTGATCAAGAAGAAGATGAAGGAGACCGGCGCGCTGCTGGCCGGCGAGATGAGCGGCCACATCTTCTTCAAGGAGCGCTGGTTCGGCTTCGACGACGGCATCTACAGCGCCGCCCGCCTGCTGGAGATCCTCAGCCAGGACAAGCGCGACGCCGAGCACGTGTTCTCCGCCTTCCCCAGCGACATCTCGACGCCGGAGATCAACATCACCGTCACCGACGAGAACAAGTTCCGCCTGATCGAGCGCCTGCAGCGCGACGGCACCTGGGGCGACGCCAACCTCACCACCCTGGACGGCGTGCGCGTCGACTATCCCAAGGGCTGGGGCCTGGTACGCGCCTCCAACACCACGCCGGTGCTGGTGCTGCGCTTCGAGGCGGACACCGAGGACGAGCTGGAGCGCATCAAGGAAGTGTTCCGCGCCCAGCTCTACACCGTAGCCCCCGACATCAACCTGCCGTTCTGATTCACCGGAGCCCTGCATGACCCTCAGCCGTGACGCCGCATCCCAAGTCGCCCAGGTCCTGTCCGAAGCGTTGCCGTACATCCGCCGCTTCGTCGGCAAGACCCTGGTCGTGAAATACGGCGGCAACGCCATGGAGAGCGACGAGCTGAAGGCCGGGTTCGCCCGCGACATGGTCCTGATGAAGGCCGTGGGCATCAACCCGGTGGTCGTGCATGGCGGCGGCCCGCAGATCGGCGACCTGCTCAAGCGCCTGTCCATCGAGAGCCACTTCATCGACGGCATGCGCGTCACCGACGCGCAGACCATGGACGTCGTGGAGATGGTTCTCGGCGGCCAGGTGAACAAGGACATCGTCAACCTGATCAACCGCCACGGCGGCAGCGCCATCGGCCTGACCGGCAAGGACGCGGAGCTGATCCGCGCCAAGAAGCTCACCGTCAGCCGCAAGACGCCGGAGATGACCCAGCCGGAAATCATCGACATCGGCCATGTGGGCGAAGTCACCGGGGTCAACACCGAGCTGCTGAACATGCTGGTGAAGGGCAACTTCATCCCGGTCATCGCGCCCATCGGCGTGGGTCCGGATGGCGAGTCCTACAACATCAACGCCGATCTGGTGGCCGGCAAGGTGGCCGAGGCGCTGAAAGCCGAGAAGCTGATGCTGCTGACCAACATCGCCGGCCTGATGGACAAGCAGGGCCAGGTGCTCACCGGCCTCTCCACCGAGCAGGTCAACGAGCTGATCGCCGACGGCACCATCTACGGCGGCATGCTGCCGAAGATCCGCTGTGCCCTCGAGGCGGTGCAAGGCGGCGTGACCAGCGCCCACATCATCGACGGCCGCGTGCCCAACGCGGTGCTGCTGGAGATCTTCACCGACAGCGGCGTCGGCACCCTGATCTCCAACCGCAAGCGTCACTGAGCCTTCCCGAGGCCCAGGCGGTAGCCGAATAAGCCGGAGCGATCCGGCTTATTCATATCCGCGATCCACACACCTCCGCACTTGCCGTGGCGCGCCCGGGCGTCGAAGCTGGCCGCTCACTGCATGGAGCACGAGCATGGCCGCCACACCCCCCTCCCTGAACGACTTCACCTTCCTCATGCCGCTGCGCGTGCGCTGGGCCGAAGTGGACCCGCAAGGCATCGTCTTCAATGGCCACTACCTGACCTACGCCGACGTCGGCATCACCGAATACTTCCGCGCGCTGGGCGTTCGCTACCCGGAGGACCTGGCACAGGACGGCGGCGACTTCTTCGCCGTGCGCACGCTCCTGGAATACCTGGCCCCGGCGCGCTTCGACGACGAACTGTCCATCGGCGTACGGGTAGGGCGGCTGGGGGGCTCGAGCCTCACGTTCAACATCGGTATCTGGCGCGGCGAGGCGGCCTTGACGGCGGGCGAGATCGTCTACGTCCACGCGGACGGCAAGAGCCGCAACAGCAAGCGGCTGCCGGACTGGCTGCGGGAGAAGGTCAGGGCATTCGAGCGGCGTGCCGCCGAGGATTGACTCGGCTCAGCGCTGCAGCAGCTGGGCCAGGCGCTCACGGTCGGCGGCGAAGCCGGCCTGGGCGGTCTTGCGGTCCTGCTGGTAGCGGGTGATGTCCTGCTCCAGGCGTTGCTGCTCGGCACGCAGGTTATCGATCTGCGCCACCAGTTGCTCCGGCACCTGGCGCCCGGCACGCTCGTTGTCGGCGGCCTGGGCCTGCAGGTTGGCCTGCTGGGTGCGCAGGGATTGCTGGTTGCCACGGGCCACGCTGATCAGGCCGTCGAGCTCGGCCAGCTTGCGCTGCAGAGCGCGATCGACATCCTCGACGCTGGTGTACAGGCGCAGCAGCTGCGCATCGGACCCGGCACGGGCCTTTTCCTCCTGCATGCGCTTGCGCTCTTCCAGGGTGGGCGCCGGCGGTATGGTCTTGACCACACGGCCCTGGTCGTTGAGGACTTCGTAGCCCTTGTCGATGTACTGCGAAGGCACTCCGAGCCGGTCGAGCACAATCACGCCCTTGTCATTGGTGTAGCGATAGAGCTCGGCTTGCGCCAGAGCAGGCATCAACACACCCATGAGCAAGGCAAAGCGGACTGCACCCGATTTCGGCATAGGGACACCCTGTCGTTGTTGGCGAATCAGATTCCGTAGCTGGCGCGGTAGCTTTCGACCGCCGGCAGGTACGTCTTCAGTTCAGCATCACCTGCGAGATATTCCAGCACCTGCTCCAGGGAGACGATGCTCACCACCGGCATGCCGAAGTCACGCTCGACTTCCTGGATGGCGGACAGCTCGCCCTTGCCGCGCTCCTGGCGGTTGAGGGCGATGAGCACGCCGGCGGCCTGGGCCTGCTGCGCCTGGATGATCTGCATGACCTCGCGAATCGCGGTCCCGGCGGTGATCACGTCATCGATGATCAGCACGCGGCCGGCCAGCGGGGCGCCCACCAGGGTGCCGCCTTCGCCGTGATCCTTGGCTTCCTTGCGGTTGAAGCACCAGGGGATGTCGATGCCATGGTGCTCGGCCAGCGCCACCGCCGTGGAGGCGGCCAGGGGAATGCCCTTGTAGGCGGGCCCGAAGAGCACATCGAAGGGAATGCCGCTGTCGACCACCGCCGCCGCATAGAAGCGACCCAGCTGCGACAGCGCGAGCCCGCTGTTGAACAGGCCGGCATTGAAGAAATAAGGGCTGGTACGCCCGGACTTGAGAGTGAACTCACCGAAACGCAGTACACCGCGTTCGATGGCGAAGCGAATGAAATCGCGTTGATACGCCTGCATGTAAAAGCCCCGGACGGCACGGATTTAGCTAAATAGAAAGAGCTCGGGTATCATACACGCACGAGTTTTTAGGGGCCATTTATGCGGATCATCAGTGTGAACGTGAATGGTATTCATGCGGCAGCCGAGCGAGGACTCCTCAGCTGGCTGCAGGCACAGAATGCCGACGTGATCTGCCTGCAAGACACCCGCGCCTCTGCCTTTGATCTGGACGACCCGGCCTTCCAACTGGACGGCTATTTCCTCTATGCCAGCGATGCTGAAGTGCCAAGCCAAGGCGGCGTGGCGCTTTATTCGCGTTTGCAACCCAAGGCAGTGATCTGGGGTCTCGGTTTCGAGACCTGCGATCGTTATGGGCGCTACCTGCAGGCGGACTTCGACAAGGTGAGTATCGCCACCCTGCTGCTGCCTTCGGGCCAGGGCGGCGACGAGAACCTGAACCACAAGTTCAAGTTCATGGACGACTTCACCCACTACCTGAACAAGCAGCGCCGCAAGCGCCGCGAGTACATCTATTGCGGCTCGCTCTACCTCGCCCACCAGAAGCTGGATGTGAAGAACTGGCGCGACTGCCAGCAACTGCCCGGCTTCCTGGCGCCCGAGCGCGCCTGGATGGACGAGGTATTCGGCACCATGGGCTACGTGGACGCACTGCGCGAAGTCAGCCGCGAAGGCGACCAGTACAGCTGGTGGCCGGACAGCGAGCAGGCCGACATGCTCAACCTCGGCTGGCGTTTCGACTACCACATCCTCACGCCGGGGATGCGCCGCTCCGTACGCAGTGCACGCCTGCCGCGCCAGCCGCGCTTCTCCCAGCATGCGCCGCTGATCGTCGACTACGACTGGTTGCTGAGCATCTGAAATCGCGAGCATGAAAAAAGCCGGCATCAGCCGGCTTTTTCGTTTCCGCGATTGCTACTTCACCGGGCGCCAGGTGAAGGGATAGCGATAGGCCTGGCCTTCGTTGGCCTTGATGCCGCCGATGATGGTCAGTACCAGCGCTATCAGCCCCACCAGCGGCAGCAGCACGAAGCCGATCAGCACCAGCATCAGCAGCATGCACAGCAGGCCGGCGAGGGTGACGGTGATCTGGAAATTCAGCGCTTCCTTGCCCTGCTGGTCGATGAAGGGATCGACGTCCTTCTTCACCTGCCAGAGGATCAGCGGGCCCAGCAGATTGCCGAAAGGCAGCACCACGCCGAGGAAAGCGGCGAAATGGCAGAACATCGCCCATTGCCTAACTTCCTGGTTGGGCTGCGGAACTTGGGTTGGCTCATTCATGCGTGTTTCCTCGGGTGGGTGATCAGTCGACCAGTGCCGCGCGCTGCAGCTCGAACAGCTCGGTGACGCCCTGCTTGGCGAGGGCCAGCATGGCGGTCAGCTCTTCCGGCTGGAAGGGCGCGCCCTCGGCAGTGCCCTGCACCTCGATGAAGCCGCCGGCATCGGTCATGACCACGTTCAGGTCGGTTTCGGCAGCGGAATCTTCAAGGTAGTCCAGATCCAGCACCGGCTCGCCCTGATAGATGCCGACGGAAACGGCGGCGACCATCTGCTTCAGCGGCTCGCCCTTCAGCGCGCCGCGCTTCTTCAGGACCTTCAGCGCATCCACCAGGGCGACCATGGCGCCGGTGATGGAAGCGGTGCGGGTGCCGCCGTCGGCCTGGATCACATCGCAATCCAGGTAGATGGTGTTCTCGCCCAGCTTGCTCATGTCCAGCGCGGCGCGCAGGGAACGACCGATCAGACGCTGGATCTCCAGGGTACGGCCACCCTGCTTGCCACGGCTGGCCTCGCGCTGGTTACGCTCGCCGGTGGCACGCGGCAGCATGCCGTACTCGGCAGTGAGCCACCCCTGGCCCTGGCCCTTGAGGAAACGCGGCACGCCGGATTCGACACTGGCGGTACAGATCACCTTGGTATCCCCGAATTCGACCAGCACCGAGCCTTCGGCATGCTTGGTGTAGTTGCGGGTGATGCGGATCGAACGCAGCTGGTCAGCCGCGCGGCCACTGGGACGTTTCATCTGGGAATACCTGTCGAGGGGAAAATCTGACGGCCATTATAGAGGGCCGCCAGCCGCTGGGACATCGCCGCGTTGGGAGGGCCGCCGCTCTGGGCTACAATCGCCCTCTTCAACCCTGCCAACACCGAGAGGAAACCCATGGTGCACAGCATGACCGCCTTTGCCCGCGTCGAGCAGGCCGGCACCCACGGCACCCTGATCTGGGAACTGCGCTCGGTCAACCATCGCTACCTCGAGCCCCACCTGCGCCTGCCCGAGTCCTTCCGCGACCTCGAAGGCGCAGTGCGCGAAGCGCTGCGCCAGGGCATCTCCCGCGGCAAGGTGGAATGCACCCTGCGTTTCGCCGAGGAAAATGCCAGCCAATCCCTGCAGGTGGACCGCGAGCACGCCACGCAACTGGTCGAGGCCGCCGAGGCCGTCGCCGCGCTGGTCAAGCAGCCGGCTCCGCTGAATCCCCTGGAGATCCTCGCCTGGCCGGGCGTCCTGGTCGCCGACTCGGCCGACCCGCAGGCGCTCAACGCCGCCGCCCTGGACGTCTTCGCCAAGGCCCTGGACGAACTGCGCAATGGTCGCGCCCGTGAGGGTGCCGAACTGGCACGACTGCTCAACGAGCGCCTCGACGGCATCCTCGAGGAGGTCGAGGCCCTGCGCAAGCTGGTGCCGCAGATGCTCGCCAACCAGCGCCAGAAGATCCTCGACCGCTTCGGCGAGATGAAGGCGGAACTGGACCCCCAGCGCCTGGAGCAGGAACTGGTCCTGCTGGCGCAGAAGAGCGACGTCGCCGAGGAACTGGACCGCCTGAGCACCCATGTCGGCGAAGTCCGCCGCGTGCTCAAGGCCGGCGGCGCGGCAGGCCGTCGCCTGGACTTCCTGATGCAGGAACTCAACCGCGAAGCCAACACCCTGGGCTCCAAGGCCTTCGACCCGCGCTCCACCCAGGCGGCGGTCAACCTCAAGGTGTTGATCGAGCAGATGCGCGAACAAGTGCAGAACATCGAGTAAGAGACAGACACATGAGCGTCACTCCCGGCACCCTCTACATCGTTTCCGCGCCCTCCGGCGCCGGCAAGACCAGCCTGGTCAAGGCCCTGATCGACGCCGAGCCGCAGGTTCGCGTATCGGTCTCCCACACCACCCGCGGCATGCGCCCTGGCGAGGTGGACGGCATCAACTACCACTTCGTCGGCCGCGAACAGTTCGTGCAGATGCTCGAGCACGGCGACTTCCTGGAGCACGCCGAGGTCTTCGGCAACCTCTACGGCACCTCGCAACGCTGGCTGCAGAAGACCCTCGCCGAAGGTTTCGACCTGATCCTCGAAATCGACTGGCAGGGCGCCCAGCAGGTCCGCCACCTGATGCCCCAGGCCAAATCCGTGTTCATCCTCCCGCCGAGCCAGGAAGCCCTGCGCCAGCGCCTGGACAACCGGGGCCAGGACAGCGCCGAGATCATCGAGCGGCGCATGCGCGAAGCCGTCAGCGAGATGAGCCACTACGTCGAATACGACTACCTGGTGATCAACGATGACTTCGACGTGGCCCTGGAAGACCTCAAGGCGATCTTCCGCGCCAACCGCCTGCAGCAGGCGCACCAGCAGCTGGCACACGGCGCCCTGCTGGCGCAGCTGCTGGACTGACCGCCCGGAAGCACTGTTAAATCAGCGCTTCCATAAATGCTGGTGATTTTTTAGACTATCCAGTCCGCTCGCCCACTCGGGCAAATGCTTCCGCATCCAAATCTAGTGCTACGAGGAACACCATGGCCCGCGTTACCGTTGAAGACTGCCTGGACAACGTCGATAACCGCTTCGAGCTGGTCATGCTCGCGACCAAGCGTTCCCGTCAGCTCGCTACCGGCGGCAAAGAGCCCAAGGTAGCCTGGGAAAACGACAAGCCCACCGTTGTGGCCCTGCGTGAAATCGCTGCCGGCCTGGTGGACTACGACGTCATCGCCCAGGACGACATCGTCGAGGACGAGCCGCTGTTCGCCGCATTCGAGGACGAGGCCAACGAGGCCCTGTAAGTCCATGCCGGGTCGACGTCGTACGGCGCAGGGCCGCAACAGCCGGGAAGGAGTGTCACCTTGCCGAGCATAGACGCCCTCGCCGAACGCCTTTCGACCTACCTCGGCAATGACCAGGTCAACCTGGTCCGCCGAGCGTATTTCTACGCCGAGCAAGCCCATGACGGGCAGCGCCGCCGCAGCGGCGAGGCCTACGTCACCCACCCGCTCGCCGTCGCCAGCATCCTCGCCGACATGCACATGGACCATCAGAGCCTGATGGCCGCGATGCTGCACGACGTCATCGAGGACACCGGCATCGCCAAGGAAGCGCTCACTGCGCAATTCGGCGATACCGTCGCAGAGCTGGTGGACGGGGTCAGCAAGCTGACCCAGATGAACTTCGAGTCCAAGGCCGAGGCCCAGGCCGAGAACTTCCAGAAGATGGCCATGGCCATGGCGCGCGACATCCGCGTGATCCTGGTCAAGCTGGCCGACCGCCTGCACAACATGCGCACCCTGGAAGTGCTGTCCGGCGAGAAACG
Organism: Pseudomonas sp. 57B-090624; assembly: GCF_003234055.1. Lineage (NCBI taxonomy): Bacteria > Pseudomonadati > Pseudomonadota > Gammaproteobacteria > Pseudomonadales > Pseudomonadaceae > Pseudomonas > Pseudomonas sp. 57B-090624. The sequence goes on along the minus strand of NZ_QKRU01000048.1, from coordinate 3,044 downwards.
CCGGCGCATCGCCAAGGAAACCCTCGAGATCTACGCCCCCATCGCCAACCGCCTGGGCATGCACAGCATGCGCATCGAGTTCGAGGACCTGGGCTTCAAGGCCATGCACCCGATGCGCTCCGAGCGCATCCGCGCCGCCGTCCGCCGCGCCCGGGGCAACCGCAAGGAAATCGTCAACAAGATCGAGGAATCGCTGACCCATTGCCTGGCCCGCGAAGGCATGGAAGGCGAGGTCATCGGCCGCGAGAAGCACCTCTACAGCATCTACAAGAAGATGCGCGGCAAGCGCCGGGCCTTCAACGAGATCATGGACGTCTACGCGTTCCGCATCATCGTCGACAAGGTCGATACCTGCTACCGCGTGCTGGGCGCCGTGCACAACCTGTACAAGCCGCTGCCAGGCCGCTTCAAGGACTACATCGCCATCCCCAAGGCCAACGGCTACCAGTCCTTGCACACCACGCTGTTCGGCATGCACGGGGTGCCCATCGAAATCCAGATCCGCACCCGCGAGATGGAAGAGATGGCCAACAACGGCATCGCCGCCCACTGGCTCTACAAGTCCGCCGAGGACGACCAGCCCAAGGGCACCCACGCCCGCGCCCGCCAATGGGTCAAGGGCGTGCTGGAACTGCAGCAGCGTGCCGGCAACTCCCTCGAATTCATCGAGAGCGTGAAGATCGACCTCTTCCCGGACGAGGTCTACGTCTTCACGCCCAAGGGCCGCATCATGGAGCTGCCCAAGGGCTCCACGGCCGTCGACTTCGCCTACGCGGTGCACACCGACGTCGGCAACACCTGCATCGCCTGCCGCATCAACCGCCGCCTGGCGCCGCTGTCCGAACCGCTGCAGAGCGGCGAGACGGTGGAAATCGTCACCGCCCCCGGCGCGCGGCCCAACCCGGCCTGGCTCAACTTCGTGGTCACCGGCAAGGCCCGCACCCACATCCGCCACGCCCTCAAGCTGCAGCGCCGCTCCGAGTCCATCAGCCTCGGCGAACGTCTGCTGAACAAGGTGCTGGCCGGCTTCGAAAGCGGCCTGGACCGCATCGCCCCCGAGCGTGTGCAAGCCGTGCTGGCCGAATACCGCCTGGACGTGATCGAAGACCTGCTCGAAGACATCGGCCTGGGCAACCGCATGGCCTATGTGGTCGCCCGGCGCCTGCTGGCCAGCGAAGGCGAGCAGTTGCCCAGCCCCGAGGGCCCACTGGCGATCCGCGGCACCGAAGGCCTGGTGCTCAGCTATGCCAAATGCTGCACGCCGATCCCGGGCGACCCCATCGTCGGCCACTTGTCCGCCGGCAAAGGCATGGTCGTACACCTGGAAAGCTGCAAGAACATCGGCGACATCCGTCATAACCCGGAGAAGTGCATCCAGCTCTCCTGGGCCAAGGACGTCGCGGGCGAGTTCAACGTCGAACTGCGCGTCGAACTGGAGCACCAGCGCGGCCTCATCGCCCTGCTGGCCAGCAGCGTCAACGCCGCCGACGGCAACATCGAGAAGATCAGCATGGACGAGCGCGATGGCCGCATCAGCGTCGTCCAGCTGGTGGTCAGCGTGCACGACCGCGTGCACCTGGCCCGCGTGATCAAGAAGCTGCGCGCGCTCAAAGGGGTGATCCGCATCACCCGGGTGCGCGCGTAGCAGAACCCCCAGGACCCAAGGAGTTCCGCATGAGCAAGACCGTGATCAACAGCGACAAGGCACCCGCCGCCATCGGCACCTACTCCCAGGCGATCAAGGCCGGCAACACCGTCTACATGTCCGGGCAGATCCCGCTCGACCCCAAGACCATGGAACTGGTGGAAGGCTTCGAAGCCCAGACCGTCCAGGTGTTCGAGAACCTGAAAGCCGTGGCCGAAGCCGCTGGCGGCTCCTTCAAGGACATCGTCAAGCTCAACATCTTCCTCACCGACCTGTCGCACTTCGCCAAGGTCAACGAAGTGATGGGCCGCTACTTCGAACAGCCCTATCCCGCCCGTGCCGCCATCGGCGTCGCCGCCCTGCCGCGCGGCTCGCAGGTGGAAATGGACGCCATCCTGGTGATCGAATAACGATCGCCCGTGCGGGGCGCAAGCCCCGCCGCTCCACCCGCTTCAGGAAGGAACACGCCATGCGCTCGACCCTCGCCCTGCTGATCGCCACGGCCGTGCTCGCCGGCTGCTCCAGCGCGCCCACCGACCCGAGCGGCATCTGGATCAACCAGACCGCCATCGACGAGGCCGCCAAGGAGGGCAAGCTGCGCGAATCACTGCTCGCCTATGGCCCCAACCTGGAATGGCAGATCGACGCCAAGGCCGGCACCGCCAACTACAGCAACGGCTTCGAGCTGGGCGAAGGCCGCCTGGTCAGCCAGGGCAAGACACACTGGCGCGTCGACTTCTACGGCGATGAATTCCACGAGCAGCTCAGCCTCGACGGCCAGGAACTGGTACAGAAAGCCAGCGAGAACCTGCCCGAGCAGCGCTTCGTGCATCCCGCCAAGCCCGCTGCGGCAGACGCCCCGGAAGGCAGCAGTTTCGAATACGCCCTCTACCAGGCCTACCTCGGCGGCACCTGGAAGATCCTCGAAGGCACGGGCCAGGGCGGCCTGGTGCTGTTCCACCCCGACGGTCGCCTCGAAGGCCTGCCCGGCGCCGACCGTTTCGCCCTGTGCCTGGCGGGCGACTGCGCTGCCATGAGCGGCGAGAACGACAGCATCTGGCTGCAACTGGGCGCCCAGGGCAACCCCTGGATCTTCGTCCACGACGGCAACCGCCTGGAGATACTCGAGGCCGGCAACCGTTCGCAGATCGACGAGATGCCCGAGTACGCCCCCGGCAAGCGCGCCTGGCTGCTGGAACGCCAGTAGGCCCTCAGCAAGCGCCGGCCACCAGCCACGCGCCCAACGCCGCCAGCAACGCCCCGCAAACCCTGTCCAGCAGCGCCACCCGGCGCTGCAGCCAGAGCCGCCAGCGCGAGTGTCCCAGCAGGCGCACCAGCCCCATGTCCCAGGCCAGCACCACCAGGGTCATCCACAGCATCGACAACCCCAGCCCCCACC